>JAGATO010000149.1 GCA_017621195.1 Bacillota bacterium
CGTAGCGGAGCTGAAGCAGGCGGGCCGCGATAACTTTACGGAGATTCCCAACGGATCGCCGGGTGCCGGCGACCGGCTCCACATGCTGTGGACCGAAGGTGTGGCAAAGGGCCGGATCAGCCGTCAGAAGTTCGTGGACGTGTTTGCCACCGCTCCGGCCAAGGCCAACGGCATCTATCCGAGAAAGGGCGCTCTGGAAGTGGGTTCCGACGCGGACATCGTCATCTTCGATCCGGATTACCGCGGTGTCATTCGACTGGAGGACAACCCCAACGGTGTGGACTACAACGTCTATGAAGGCCGGCCCATGGTAGGACGAGCGGAGACCGTACTGCTGCGTGGAAACGTAGTGGTGGAAAACGCCAAATTCGTCGGTCATCTGGGTCAGGGACAGTTCATCCCGGCCAAGATGTACGCCAGCGGATACGATGTAAAATAAAAAATGAAAACAAAAGTGGCAGGGCATTCAGATACTCTGCCATTTTTTTGAAAGGAGGACGCTGTATGGAACATCTGGATGTAAAACAAATTTTGAACGTATTCAATTATTTTGACGGCGCCGTGATTGCCGACGAAACCGGAGCCATCGTATACTACAGCAACCAGCGAAATCAACGTGGCGATTGGACACCGAACGCGGCAGAGACCAGCAGTTTACAGCAGGTGTTAAAGACCGGAAAACCAATCTACAACCATACCGAGCGTCTCTCGTCCACTGGAGGGCGGGTGGAGATCAACACGTACAGTACGCTTCCCATCGTCCGAAACGACAAAGTTGTAGGGGCGGTCAAGCTGTTTCGCTGCGTCAATGCTGGAAACGATGGAGGTGAAGTGACGCTTTGCCGGACAGAAACAGAATCGCCGCTCTATTGCCTCAGCGATATAGTAACCACATCCTCGCGGATGAAAGAGGTCAAGCAGCAGGTATTAGCCGTGGCGAGCATGGATTCGCCGGTTATGATCTGCGGTGAGACGGGGACAGGAAAGGAAATGGTGGCTCAGAGCATTCACACATCCAGCAGTCGGGTGCAAGGGCCTTTCCTGTCTCAAAACTGTGCCGCTATTCCGTCTACATTGTTGGAGAGCCTTTTGTTCGGAACAGTCCGTGGCGCGTATACAGGGGCGGAGGATCGTCCCGGCCTGTTTGAAATGGCGGATGGGGGGACGCTGTTTCTAGATGAAATAAATTCCATGGAACCGGCTATGCAGGCCAAGCTATTGCAAGTGATCGAATCGGGAAGTGTAACCCGAGTAGGCGATCATCGATCCTGCACTTTTGACGTAAGAATCCTGTCCGCAGCCAACGAGGAACCGCATCGGTGCGTAATGGAAAAGAAATTGAGGGAAGATCTTTTCTATCGGTTGAGCACATTGCAAATTCACATTCCACCACTGCGTGAAAGGGTAGCGGACATCGGATATTTGACGGAACATTTCATTGCAGTCAATAATTCCAAGATGAATAAAAATGTTCTGGGTGTCAGCCCGGAGGTGTTTCAGCGATTTGAACAGTACAATTGGCCGGGCAATGTGAGAGAACTAAAGAACATCGTGGAGGGAGCATTCAACATCTTAGGCGACGGACGGTTTATTCGCGAGGAACATCTGCCCCAATACGTACGTCAGCGAATGAAGAAAGCAGAGAAAGTGGCTGTCTCCGATCGGGGACGATCGGATGATTTTATTGGACTGAAGGAACGGGTGGAAGGGTATGAAAAACAGTTGATTCAGACAGCGCTTCGTTCAACGAAAAACGTGTATCAGGCTGCTCTGTTTTTGAAGATTTCCAAGCAGGGACTGTATTACAAGATGAAAAAGTATGGCCTGTCCAGACAGAGGCGGGGGAGGAATATGCTATGAAGGAATTGCAGTTCGATCGGATTCTGAATATGTTCAATTATTTTGACGGTGTCATCATCACCGACGAAAGGGGTGTCATCGAATATTATTTCAATTCCCGCAGTGATATCTACAGTTTGCGGATGGATCCCATTGGAAAGAACATTCTGGAAGTCCATCCGTATCTGACGGAAGAAACCAGCAGCATCATGCGGGTGTTGAAGACGGGAAAGCCTATTTACGACCAGATAGAACACCTGAAAACGGAGCATGGGCAGACGGTAACCAATGTCTACAGCACATTTCCCATTGTGCGGGATGGCGTGTGCGTCGGAGCCATCGACATGTCACGAAGTGTCGATGATAAGACACATCAGAACATAACGCGGCAACACATTGTTCTACCGGGAAATACGGAAGAAAAAGCGTTGTATCAATTGGGAGATATCGTAACGGAATGCCCACAGGTGCTGGAACTCAAGAAAAGGATTCCGTTGATTGCGGACACGAATTCTGCGGTGATGATCTACGGAGAGACGGGAACGGGAAAGGAATTGATCGCCCAGAGCATCCATACGGCAGGAAAACGCCGTGAGAAGCCGTTCATCTCCCAGAACTGTGCGGCGATCCCTTCTACATTGCTGGAAAGCATCCTGTTCGGAACGGTCAAGGGAGCCTATACCGGGGCGGAGGATCGACCGGGCCTGTTCGAAATGGCGGATGGGGGGACGCTGTTTCTGGATGAGATCAATTCCATGGAACCGGCCATGCAGGCCAAGATTTTGCGAGCCATTGAGGAAAAGCAGGTGATGCGCATCGGTGGGAGCCGTACCGTTCGCTTCGATGTGAAACTGATTTCAGCGCTGAACGAAGAACCCTGTGTCTGTATGGAGCAGGGAAAACTGCGGGAGGATTTGTTTTACCGTCTCAGTACGGTTCTGGTGGAGCTTCCACCGCTGAGGGAACGGGGAACGGATGTGTTTCTCCTGTCGGATCGGTTCATCTGTCAGAACAATAAGGTGATGAATAAGTCGGTACTGGGACTGTCAGAAGAGGTACGTGACATCTTTCGAATGTATACCTGGCCGGGCAATGTGAGAGAACTGCGCAATGTGATCGAAGGAGCCTTTGCCAACCTTCGGTCTCAGGTGATTCAGAAGGATAATCTGCCGTCCTACATGACGCAGAGCTACGATGAAGAGGAATTGCGATTGATGGCACAGGATACGGAGATGTCGCTGGAAGAGAAGGTGGCTGCTTTGGAAAAGAGGCTGATCCTTCAGGCACTGGATTCCTCTCCCAGTGAGAGAACTGCGGCGGATCGGCTGAAGATTTCAAAACAGTCGTTGAACTATAAGTTGAAAAAATACGACCTCAAAACAGCGATATCGCGTCATTGATGGTATCCGACGCCATTTTTCGATTCGCGGACCGATTGCGGTAAAATAGACTGGAATTCGGAAATAAAAAATCTAATTTTTTTTACCATCCATGTAGACTGAAAGCTCTGAATTGTTGAAATTCGGAGCTTTTTCTTTTGGCATAAAACTTGCTGTTGAATAAAGTAAGTACTTTTGCCGGTACGAGGAATGGGTTCTGCCTGAACCGGGAGAGGTGACTTTTTCCGTTATCGCTCGTTGTTACAAAGGAAGTAAGAAAGGAAAGAAAGATGGAAGCTATTGACTATGGTATCTTATGTTTAATTCCACCGATCGTAACAGTCGTGCTTGCACTGACTACAAAACACACTATTTTATCCCTGTTCTTTGGCATCTGGGTCGGCTCCACCGTCATCAACGGATGGAACCCCATCGTCGGATTTGTCCGCATTCTGCCTGATTTCATGGTACCTTCTCTGGGCAATGGATACAATGCCGGAATTATCATGCTGGTAACCCTGGCAGGCGGTATGATCATCATGCTGAGAGAGACCGGCGGCGCGTATGCCTTCGCCAAGCTGATGTCGAAGAAGGTCGATACGCCGTCTAAGGGACAGCTTCTGACCAGCGTATCCGCTCTGGCATTCTGCTACACAGAGCCCTGCCTGATTCTGGGAACCATCATGCGTCCTGTGACCGATGCGGTTCGAATTTCCAGAGCAAAGCTGGCTTACATCCTGGACTCCCTGGGCTGCAACCTGGCATCCTTCTCCCCCATCTCCAGCTACGGTCCCTTCATCACCGGCCTGATCGCCACTGAAGTTGCCCTGGCAGGACTGACTGACAGCGAATGGGGAATCTGGGCAGGCATGCTGAAGTACAACATGTACTCTCTGTTCGCCATCGTGGCCGTTGTTCTGGTTGCCGTAGGCGACATCAACATCGGACCGATGTACACCGAAGAAATGAGAGCCAGAAGAGAGGGTAAGGTCATCGCTGATGGCGTACAGCCCCTGACTCCGGAAAAGAAAGTCAACTTCCCAGACGGCTATGAACCGACTCTGGTCTGCTTCGTAGCTCCCATGGTAACCCTGTTCGTCGTTCTGTTCGCCGTGATCTTCTGGACCGGCAACGTAGCGGAAAACGGTCTGATCGGAGCCTTCCGCAGCGCGGACATCACCACCGCAATCATGATCGCTTTCATCACCTGCGCAGCGGTTGCCGGCATCGTCGGTGTCGCCAAGGGACTGTGGAAGCCGGTTAAGGCATTCGACACCTTCATCAATGGTATGATCGAACTGATCAACGTACCGTTCATCCTGGTATGCGCATGGTCCTTAGGAAAGGTTGTCAGCATGATGGGAACCGGTGCTTACCTGGCAGGCATCGTAGAACAGTATCTGACCGGAGGTCTGGTACCGGCGCTGATCTTCATCACCGGTGCAGTCATCTCCTTCGCTACCGGCTCTTCCTGGGGAACCTGGTCGCTGCTCATGCCGATCGCATTCCCGATGGCCGTACAGTTTAATATTCCGCCCGCATTCATCGTAGGATGCGTCATCTCCGCAGGACTGTTCGGAGACCAGTGCTCTCCGATTTCCGACACCACCGTACTGTCCTCCACCGGAGCCAGCTGCAACCATATCGTACACGTTATGACCCAGCTGCCCTATGGTATCACCGTAGGCGTATCCGCCTTCATCGGTTACCTGTTCGGCGGGCTGACCGGACAGTACATGCTGAGCATCGCTGTAACGGCGGTTGTCTTAGTCATTGGCATGCTGATCTTAAAGAGCGTCGTCAAGAAAACCAAGCTGGCCGACACCAAAGCTGCAGCGTAATTGATATTTTCACAAAATTTTCAGAAAATCGAAGGAAAAACCGATTGTATCTTGATCGGAAATTTGGTACATTGGAGTTGTGCAAGGCTTTTGCACAACTCCTTTGAATATATTGACGAGGAGAGTATCCTTCGGACCGGTGAGAGAAGGCCGGAGGTTGCTGATGGAAAGGAAATGGGTGAACGAATGAAACATGTAGACATGATTGTGAAAGCTCCGCATTTTTACACGATGCAGGGAGAAGGAGTGGGCTATAGAGACGGCGTAGCCATGATCGTAGACGGTGGAAAGATTCAGGAATTCGTTCCGGTGGAACAGCTGGCCGATTACAAGGCCGACGAAGTGTTGGACATGGATCACCACGCCATCTTCCCCGGCTTTATCGATGGCCATATGCATACGTCTCTGAACATCCTCCGGGGGCTGGCTCAGGATGTGAACTACTGGATGATGTACGGCCTGCAGCCGTTCAACAACGTGGTGACGAAGGAAGAGATGGACGCCGGAAGCAAGGTTGCCACCGTGGAAGCCATCAAGGCAGGCACCACCACCCTGGGCGATTACGATACCTATATGGATAACGTCTGTGCCTTCATCGAAAAAGTGGGAGCCAGAGGAAACATCGCCCAGACCGTACGCGCTGCCAAAAAGCGGGTGTACCAGCCGGGCGAACTGTACGAGTTCGACGATGAAATGGGTGAAGAGAGCCTGAAGAGAAATCTGGAGCTGTTCGATAAGTGGCACAACAAGGGTGACGGCAGAATCCGGATCCTGTTCGGGCCCCAGGGCGCGGACTTCGTTTCTCCGGAGATGCTGCTGAAGATCCAGAAGATCGTCAAAGAGCGTAAAACAAAGATTCACATGCACGTGCAGCAGGGTGACCGCGAAACGTATCAGATCGAAAAGAGATACGGAAAGAGACCGACGGCTTTTCTGGAAGAGCTGGGCTATCTGGATGAATCGCTGATCGCCGTTCACTTGACCGACTGCAACGACGACGAAGCAGCGACGATTGCCCGTCACGGCGCGTCTATGATCGTCAATCCCGCCTCCATCGGAGTGATCGACGGCGTCGTCTGCCCCAGCGTAGCGTTCCAGAACGCCGGCGGCTACTGCGCTTTGGGCTCCGACCAGGCGCCCGGAAACAACTGCCATAACATCATCCACGAAATGAAGAACGTGGCGCTGTTCAATAAGATCAAGTACCAGAATCCGGAGATCATGCCGGCGTGGAAGGCGCTGCGGATGGCCACCATTGAAGGAGCAAAGGCCATCGGCGTGGATGACATCGTCGGTTCTCTGGAACCGGGAAAGCAGGCGGACTTCATCGCCATCGACCTGAACGTACCGTCCATGCAGCCGGTGTACACTTATCCGATGAGAAATATCGTACCGAATCTGGTTTACTCGGCCCGCGGCTGGGAAGTTGCTCTGTCCGCCGTCAATGGAAAGGTCATCATGAGGGATCAGAAGGTGCTGGCCGTGGACGAAGCGGAGCTGATCGCCGACGCAGGAA
>JAGATO010000150.1 GCA_017621195.1 Bacillota bacterium
AACTCCAATAAAGAACACAAGGAAAACGCGAGTAGTGGCGGCCTGAGAGGGCTAGCCACTATGTTTTTGATATATATCTTCCAAACAAAGACAAAATCGGATTTTGGCGTTTCCCAAAATCCGATTTGTCTACGGTCTGACTCCACCGTCGTAAAACGGTGGAGCTTTTATTATGATCGCGCTCAGTACAGTACCGAAACACCCGTCCAGTTGCCGTTGTTGTCAAAGGCGGCCCAGGCAGAGCCGTTGTACTCCTTGTCGTTGTCCGCCACTGCGTAAAAACGCTTCGTGGTGTCGTCCTTCATCTTGAGGACGGCGGAGCCGTTCTTGACGCCGATGGCGTCGTAGTCTTTCCAGGCGTCCTTGTCGTTATAACCGTCGACATGGGACTGGATGACCGGGATGACGTCCGCTTCTTCACGGTTGCGGTCGTTGATCTGTGCGTCGAAGTCCTTCACGGTGTTGACGCTCAGCAGCGGGACCACATCGCCCGCGGAGCACATTCTGTGCAGTTCCCCTTCGATCTGACCTTTGCAGATGAGCGGAGAGCCCCAGGTGACGACATGCAGGATATTATAGCGTTTCTGCATGCTCTTGTTGGCCGCGAACTGCTGGGACACCATGCCGCCGAGGCTGTGCCCGGCGAGGATGATGTTCGCGTTCTTCGGGACATTGTCTTTGACGATCTTGATCATGTCCTTCAGATAGGCGCTGGTCTGTTCCGTGCCGGCATACAGGCAGGAGATCAGGTCGTTGTCCTGACCAAAGGAACTGGTTTCCAGACCGTGGGACGCGATAAGATAGATGGTCGTGTTCTTGCCGTTCTGTTTCAGGGTGCCCTTGGTGATGCTGAAGCAGCCCTGTCCGGAGATGGGGTGCGCTTCCTGGGTGTAGCGGAAGGTCTGATAAACTTTCTTGCAGGTGCGGGTTCCGGTCACGTTGCGGGCATTGATGTCCGCCGGGTCTCCGGCGCCGACCGTGACATTTTTCTCCAGCCACGAGGATACATCCGTTGCCGCAAAAGACGGGACCACCGCGAATGCCGCCATCACAAAGACGGAGAGCAGAAGGGCGATGAGCTTTTTCATTTTCATATTTCATTCCTCCTTGTTCCCCATTATAGCAGAAAAAGGGCCCCTTGCGGGGTCCTTTTTGCTTGGATTTGACTTACGCTTCTTTGCTTTCCGGGACTTCAGCGGCAGCCGCATCGTCCTCTTCGAAGGTGTTGTAGCGTCTCTTGCGGAAGACCAGGATGGCCGAAGCAAAACCGATGACGCAGAACAGAGCGAGCAGGATGAACGCGAGTTTGACGTTGAACGCGATGATGGAAGCGGTGAACAGACCGAAGGCTGCGCAGCAAAGGCGGCTCGAGAAGACGATGGCGCCGTTTGCGGTGGTGCGAAGCAGGGTCGGGAAGCATTCCTGCATCCAGACTTTCAGGATGCTCTCGAAGGCGAACGCAGCGCCGCAGCAGTAGAGCAGCTGAGTCAGGATGAAGGTGACCATGAGCGCACCGAGGATGATGAAGCACATGGTGACGGCGAAGACTTTCTTCCGGCCGTACAGGTCGCCGAGGCGGCCGCCGATGATGGACGCGATGGCGATGCACAGCGTCAAGGAAGACTCCAGCGCACCGAACTGGATATTGCTGAGTGCGTGGGCCGTTCCGGCAAAGGCTGCCTGGTAGATTGCCAGAGCGGTACCGGAGGTGATGATGGCACAGGAGTCGATATACGACGCCATGCCGCTGACTACAGCCACATACCAGGGGTTGGGCTGTTTCTTGACCAGGGTTTATATAATACTCTCTCTCTTTCTGCGGGTTACCGCGTAATGATATCAACGGGCACGTTGAAGATCTTGGCGACCTTCAGGATGGTGTCGATGTGTCTGCCGGAGGCCGCCGCCATATGGTGGGTCGGGCCTGCTTCCGACCATTTATCACAGAACTCGCGGGCGCCGCAGGTGAAGCGGGTGCGCATGTTCGTGTCCCCGAATGTGAAGATGGGGCCTTCTTCGTTGACGCCTTCGGCGACGACGAATTTGAAGTTGCCGTCCTTGTC
>JAGATO010000151.1 GCA_017621195.1 Bacillota bacterium
CGACGCCCTGCTGGGCGAAGTCACCCCCGCCATGGCCCTGGCCGTGGGACAGAGCTGCGCACATAAGCTGCTGATCCCCACCAACCGGTGCAACCACCAGGTCATCGGCGTGGATTCCACCCTTTCCATGAACGATCTGGCACAGTTGGCAGCCGATCAGATCTGCCGCCTCTGCGCCAAAAATGAAGAAGACCTTCCGGCCCTGTAACAGCGGAAGGTCTTCTCCATTCGTTAGAAACCTCTAATAAAGAAAAAGGAAATTAGGAATAAGAGATTTAGTCCGAGCCGTCCTAAAACGGTACGGCCTCGGAAGAACCGTCATCCTCCGCCCCGATCACCGGAGCAGCGGCGGGCTCTTCTCTCCTTCTGCGGCTTCTGGTCTCCGGAACCGCCACCATGCGCAGGTCCACATCCTTCAGGATGTTTCTCAGTTCTCTGATCTCACCCTTGGTGAAGGTGATCCCCTTCTTCATGTGTTCGTGATACTCATCCCACTCCCGGATGTCGAACTTGGCCGGCATCTTGTTCCAGGACACTACGTTCAGTTCCTTTTTCCATCCCTTCGTCTCACTGAGCACACCGATGTGCTCCACGATCTTGAAGTGAATTTCCCCCTCGTTTCTCTCCTGTAATTCCATCAGTTCTGTTCGTTCCATTGTTTCTCCTTTCCCAATATGCGGCGATTCGCCCGGTTGAGTCACAAAATTCCCTTGCACTTCCCATCTTTCCTTCGGATCACCGCCGTTGATGACTCATATCTGAGTTGATTAAATCATACCATGTAATCCATATTCTGTCAATTATTATTTTCAAATAAATGACAAAAATATTTTAATTTCCCTGTTTTTGAGGAACGGGCCATTCCTGTGGGAAAACCATTGACACAGCCGCTTTTTACCCGCTAAAATGAAAGAGATTGTAAGGAAAGGAGTCTTTATGAGCGAACTGATCGTAGAACGCGTCTCCCATGGCTTCGGGGGACGAAAGATTTTGGAAAACGCATCCTTCCGCCTGCAGAAGGGCGAGCACGTGGGCCTGGTAGGAGCCAACGGCGAAGGAAAATCCACTTTTTTAAACATCATCACCGGCCAGCTGATGCCGGATGAAGGAAATATCACCTGGGGAAAGCGGACTACCGTAGGCTATCTGGACCAGCATTCCTCCCTGAAGGCCGGAACCACCATCCGCGACGTGCTGCGCGAGGCCTTCCAGCACTATTATTCTCTGGAACAGGAAATGCTGAAGCTGTACGAGGACATGGCCACCGCCGACGAGGACAAGATGACTGAAATGATGGAGGACGCCGGTGAAATTCAGGCCCTGTTGGATCACAGCGGCTTCTACGCCCTGGACGCCAGGATCGAAGAAGTGGCCAACGGCCTGGGTCTCGGTTCCATCGGCCTGGATCGTGATGTAGCCGACCTGTCCGGCGGTCAGAGAACCAAGGTCCTGCTGACCAAGCTGCTGCTGTCCGATCCGTCCATCCTGATCCTGGACGAGCCCACCAACTATCTGGATGTGGAACACATCCAGTGGCTGACCCGTTATCTTCAGGAATTTGAAAACGCCTTCATTCTCGTCTCCCACGACGTGGGCTTTCTCAATGATATAGTCAACGTGATCTACCACGTCAACGACGGCGAGCTGAACCGATACACCGGAAATTATGACCAGTTCATGCGCATGTACGAGATCAAGAAGCGACAGGAGCAACAGGCCTACGAAAAGCAGCAGGCGGAGATCGAGCGCATGGAGGATTTCATCGCCAGAAACAAGGCCCGCGTGGCTACCCGCGGCATGGCCAATTCCCGTCAGAAGATGCTGGATCGCATGGAGGTTCTGGAAAAGCCCAGAGAAAAGGTAAAACCCGTCTTCGGTTTCCAGGAAGCCCGAACTCCTTCCCGCTTCATCGTTCAGGCAGAACATCTGGTTCTGGGCTACGATGAACCGCTGACGAAGCCCGTCTCCTTTGCCCTGGAACGGGGACAGAAGGTGGCCATCGTAGGGACCAACGGTCTGGGAAAGACCACGCTGCTCAAGACCATTCTGGGCAAGATCCCCGCCATCTCCGGAGCCGTGGAATTGGGAGATTTCCTGATTCCCGGTTACTTCGAGCAGGAGGCCGAACGGGACAGCGATCAGACGGCGATGGAGAGCTTTTGGGCGGAATTCCCCACCCTGACCAACGGCGAGGTCCGGGCTGCTCTGGCCCGCTGCGGCCTGACGACGGAGCACATCACCTCCCAGATGCGCGTCCTCTCCGGCGGTGAGAACGCCAAGGTTCGGTTGGCGAAGCTGATGCAGCGTCCCGCCAACTGGCTGGTGCTGGACGAACCTACAAATCATCTGGATGTGGATGCCAAGGACGAGCTGAAGCGCGCCCTGATGGAATACAAAGGCACCGTTCTTCTGGTCTGCC
>JAGATO010000152.1 GCA_017621195.1 Bacillota bacterium
GGGGCTGTCATCGTGAGGGATGGTAAGATCGTCGGGCGAGGTCACAACCTGACCGAGACCGCCAAAGATCCCACGGCTCACGCAGAGATCATCGCTATACGCGAAGCGGCGAAGACGCTGGGCGGGTGGCGGCTGATCGGCTGCCAGATGTACGTGACCACCGAGCCATGTTCCATGTGCGCCGGAGCCATCGTCCTGGCGCGGATTCCTCAGCTTTTCATCGGGACCATGAACCCCAAGGCGGGGGCTTGCGGCTCTCTTTACAACATCGTTTCCGACAACCGTTTGAACCATCGCGTTCATGTGACTACAGGCGTTATGGAAGATACGTGCCGCCAGATGATGCAGTCTTTTTTTCAGAAGCTGAAGGCGGTAAGAGAAAATAAAACATGCAGAACCACGGAGGAAAAAGAAAGCAAATGAAAAAGACCGGTATCAAGAGAGTGGCTGCCGTACTGGCGTTGATGGTGGTAATGATGATCGTTGCCAGCCCGTTCACTTACGCGCAGGGTCTGGAACTGACCAAGATCACCCCCAAGGACGGTGAAACAGGAAAGCAGATCACCAACATGGCCATCAAGATGACGTTCAACGAGAAGATGGCTACGGAACAAAACGTGAAGGCCAATCAAAACCGCTTCCTCATCAAGGATGAGACCGGTAAGACGCTGAAGTTTTATTCCGTATACGACGAAGAGAAATATCCCAACGACATCTGGCTGATTCTGGAAGAAGATATGGTCTCCGACATGGAATACACCGTAGTCATTTCCGGCGACCTGACCTCCGTGGACGGCCACACGCTGGGAAGCGAAGTCACTTCTTCGTTCCGCACCAGAAATACCAAGATAGACAACAACATCAGCATGCTGATGACCTTCGGCATGATGGGTCTGATGTTCTTCGCCACCTCCAAGGCGGCCAAGAAGACCCAGGAAAAGCAGGAAGAAGTCGAAACCGCTGAACAGGCAATGAACCCCTACAAGATTGCCAAGGAAAAGAACATCTCCGTTCAGGAAGCCGTAGCGTACATCGATAAGGAAAAGTCCAAGGCGGAAAAGGCCGGAAAGAAGAAGGCTGCCAAGGCGCAGAAGGCCCTGGAAGAGGACGATGAGGACGACTTCGAATACGAAGAAGAGCTGGGTCTCAATACCTACCGGGTAAAAGGCCCCAGATCCATCAAGGATACGGGAGCGAAGATTCCCAAGAGTGTCATCCGCAGAAACAAAGAAAAGAAAGAAGCGGAACGCCTGGCTGCCGAGCGCAGAAAAGCCAACAGCGCCGGAAAGAAAAAGAAGAAATAAATAGAGCGTAAATCGAGGACCGCTGAAGCCGCGGCAAGTGCGGCAGGCGGTCCTTCGTTCTTTTTGAAGCGGGACATCCCGCGATGATGAAAAGCGGGACATCCCGCAGCTGTCCAGAGAAAGGAGGCGGGCTCATGAAACAAACGAAGAGAAGGGGCGGACTGAACCCGATGAACGCAGTCTATGCGGTCTTGCTGTGCGCGTTTTTTTTCGTGCTGGCCTGCTGGTTCGTCCCGGAATGCGACGAATATTACTTTCAATACTGGACCTTCGACTCTCTTCGGGACTTCATCCACACCAACCCGAAGGACACCGGCGTTCTTCTGGTGGGGATTCCGGCCAACGGCCGCTACCTGGGAAATGCTCTGGGCATCCTACAGGCCAAGCTGTACGCCATGCCGGGTGGCGTGCACCTGCGGGCAGCCCTGTTCGCGGCCTGCAGCGCGGGGCTGTTAGCTCTGTTGTATCGGTATTTTTGCAGCGCAGGAGCCCCGGTGCAGCCACCGGAGGGAAAGGAAAACCACAGCCGCCGCTATTGGGGCGGAGGACTGGCTCTTTGCGCCCTGCTTCTGGTGGGAGCGCCCTACGGGATCTACAGCCAGGTGCTGGCCTGGGGCGCGGGATTTGCCAACTACGTTCCGCCGGTGGCGGGAATGCTGGTTCTGTGGCTGATGATGGACCGGCGGAGCGGACAGGCCCTCCCGGCGCTGTTTCTCATCGCCTTCGGTTCCCAGCTGTTTGCTGAGCCGGTTACCGTATATTTCCTGTTCTTCGGGGCCACACTGGTTCTGGACGGAGTCATCTGGTACAGAAAGACAGGAGAAATCCCGGAGAAACGGGCCGCGGTCAGGAGCCGCCTGATTTCATCCCTGTGGATGTTCTTTGGATTTGTGGCAGGCGCGTCGCTGATGTTTTCCGACAGCGGCTACCGTCAGGTGGGAGGCGACGGACGAGCCGTCACCGGGGAAAACATGGTCCGAAACCTGGCCATCATCGCCTCGGAAGTAGTGGTGAACCATCCGATCCTCACGCCTCTGCTCAGCCTTTTCCTGGTGGCGGCTGCGTTCTGCAGCATCAGGAGCGCCGCATCGCATCGGAGCGTGGCCAGCCGGACCGAGGCGAAGGGAGCGGATCGTTTTCTTCTGCGGGCGATGGTCTGGCTCCTGTGGATCGTTCTGACCGCACTGCTGATTCCGCTGCACAAGTTTCTCTTCGAGAGCAATGCCCTGGTGATCACCGATCAACTGTTTGCCTATGAGAATATCAATATTGCCGTGGGGGCTGCGGTGGCGGTTATCTGGATCGGTCTGCTGGCCCTGTGGAGCGCAGGAACGTGGCAGGAGACGCCTTCCGACGGAGGGGAGACGGCCAACGGCATCGACGTCTGCCGGTTCAGTTACCTTCATTCGGTGCGGGGGCGGCTGTGGTTCTGGGTGGGATCGCTGGTCATAGCCAACGGACCGCTGCTAATCCTCTACCCCATCAAATCCCGCCACTTCTTCCTCAGCTACATCATCCTCTGTTTGGTGGCGCTGGAGCTCTACGGCTGGCTGGCTCGGCGGGGCGTTCCCGCGGATCATCCCGTCATCGTGTGGGTGATGCGGGCTGCGACGGTAGCCTGCTGCGCGGGCTTATTGTTCGTCTATTACGAAAACGATCGCGTTCATCAGGAGCGCATGGATTACGCCGAGGCGCAGATCGCTGAGGGAGCGGAGGAAGTGACGCTGCCGCTGCTGCCCTACCGCGCCTTCGTCACCAACGAAGGCACGTCCAAGGGAGATATTTCTTACGTTTGTTACAGAGAAGAGCCCTGGGATGTGAAGTTCCGTTTCGTCCTGTGGAAGGACTGGGAAGGATATGAAAATGAGTCGAACGATTGAACAACCGAGCGGACTTCTGTCCGTGGTCATACCGGCCTATAACGAACGGGAAATGCTGGGCCGGGCTGTGGAAGCCATCACCGGCGTCTTGAAGGCGGCGGCCATTCCCCACGAGCTGATCTTCGTGGACGACGGTTCCAAAGACGGAACCTGGGAGGAGATCTGCCGGGCGGTGGAAGCAACCCGCCGGGCGGAACACCCGGCGTCTGCGGTGCGTGGCGTCCGTTTCTCCCGCAACTTCGGAAAGGAATCGGCCATCTTCGCCGGTCTCGGCGAGGCCCGGGGAAACTGCTGTGCCGTCATGGACTGCGATCTGCAGCATCCGCCGGAAGCGCTGGTGGACATGTACCGGCTGTGGCAGGAGGGCTATCAGGTCATCGAGGGCGTGAAGATCAGCCGCGGAAAGGAAAGCCGGTTCCACAGCTTCTGCGCGAAGGTCTTCTATCAGCTCATGGGCCGGGCCACAAAGATGGATATGTCCCGGGCTTCCGATTTCAAGTTATTGGACCGGAAGGCGGTGGACGCCCTGCTGCGGCTGAAAGAGAAAAACGCCTTCTTTCGGGCGCTTTCCTCCTGGATCGGCTTCGAGACGGCTCAGGTGGAATTTGAGGTGCAGGAGCGTCAGGCCGGAGTGTCCAAATGGTCCTTCGGCGGTCTGGTATCCTACGCCTTTACCAATCTGACCTCTTTTTCCGCGGCTCCCATGCAGCTGGTGACGGTGTTGGGTGTCATCGTCCTGGTCTGTTCTATGCTGTTAGGAGTCCAGAGCCTGTACAAGAAGTTCACTGGTCAGGCCCTGGAAGGTTTCACAACCGTGATCATCATCATCCTGTTCATCGGCTCCATCCTGATGATCTGTCTGGGAATCATCGGTTATTACATCGCCCAGATCTACGAGGAAATCAAGGGGCGGCCCCGGTACATCGTTGCCGACCGATGCGGGGATGAATCTGAAGAATAAAGAAGAAAAAAGCTGCCGTTCCGACCATCGGTTCAAACCCGCGGAACAGCAGCTTTTTGATTTCTGAAATGTGAGATACTGGCTCCCATCGGGCCGGGGTATGGTGCTACGGAAGAAGGGCGCGGATCTGGGGAAAGGGCTCCAGGCTGCGCTCGAGGATGCCGTGAACGTAGGCGATAAGGATGCCGTAGTTGGTCATGGGGATGTTCTGGTCCTGGGCGCACTTCATGCGATAGCGCATTTCCCGCTCGTTCAGCATGCAGCCTCCGCAGTGGACGATGAGACCGTAGGGGCTCAGCTCCTCGGGAAAATCGCGGCCGGAGGTGAAGTCGAATTCCAGTTCCTTTCCGGTGAAACTGCGGATCCAGCCCGGCAGCTTTACGGTGCCGATGTCCTCGCACTGGCGATGGTGGGTACAACCCTCGGAGATCAGGACTCGATCACCGTCCTTCAGCCGGTTCAGGGCGGCAACGCCGGCCACCGACGGCTCTAAAAGACCCTTGTGACGGGCCATCAGAATGGAGAAGGAGGTCAGGGGAATGTCCGCGGGCGTCAGCTTTGAGACGATATCAAAGGCCTGGCTGTCGGTGACCACCAGTCGCGGTTTGGTACCGGCCTGCCCCAGTCGGGCCAGAGTTTCGGCCAGTTCGCTTTCCCGGGTCACCACCGATACGGCTCCGCCGTCTAAAAGGTCGCGGATGGTCTGCTGCTGAGGCAGGATCAGACGGCCCTTGGGCGCGGCCTTATCCACAGGGACCACAAGGACTACGAGGTCGCAGGGGTCCACCAGGTCGCGGATCAGCACCTGCTCCGGCGCTTCCGTAGCCGCAACGGCTGCGATGCGTTCCTTCAGTTCGTAGATGCGGTCTCCCGTCAGAGCGCTAACGTTCATCCGATGGGCTTCGTCGCACAGCTGCGCCAGAGCGTCGGGATCAGCGACGGGCAGATCGCTCTTGTTGACGGCCACGATCCAGGGAATCTCCTTGGCGACGAACAGATCGATCAGCTGGCGTTCCGCTTCCAGATCTGGCTGACTCAGGGAGCCGTCCACCACTAAGACGGCCACATCGGTCTTGTTCAGGATCTGCTTCGTGCGGCGGACGCGTTCCCGACCCAGAGGCCCTTCATCGTCGATGCCCGGCGTGTCGATGATCATGACGGGGCCCAGGGGCAGAAGCTCCATGGCCTTGTACACCGGATCGGTGGTGGTTCCCTTTACGTCGGAAACGATGGCCAGAGACTGGCCGGTGACGGCGTTGACCACGCTGGATTTTCCGGCGTTTCGGCGGCCGAAGAAGCCGATGTGGACGCGGTCGGCGGATGGTGTTGTGTTCAAACTCATGATGTAACTCCTTTCCAATGATCGATATTTATGGGGCGTTTGACCGCCGCACACGGGCGGATCAAAAGCCCTTTTTTCTGAGGAAAAGCCAGTAGACGGCGGCGATGGCGGGCAGGGTGATCAGCAGGCAGGGGAAGAAGTATTCCAGCGGTACGCTGCCGTACAGAACGCCAGCGATGGTGGGGCCGATGGCCATGCCCAGATCCAGACCGATGTAGTACGTACTATTGGCTACGCCGCGCCGTTCCACACCAGCCATCAGGATGGCGGTGGACTGGCAGACGGAGCACATCAGTCCGTAGCCTCCGGCCATGCAGATGGCCGCCAGCAGCATGATCCAGTCGTTTCGCATGACGCCTAAAAGCCAGATGGACGCTCCGGCGGACAAGATGCTTCCTGCCAGGAAGTACCGGAAGGGTACGCGGTCGAACAGGCTCTTCATGGAGAGGCGCAGCAGGAACAGAGCGATGGCATACAGCGTGAAGAACAGGCTGACGTGAACCGCCAGACCCCTGGCTTCGGTGTAGGTGACCAGGAAGGACTGGGCGGCGTAGTAGGGAATGGTGAACAGCATGATGATGGCCGACAGCGGCAGGATCCGCACGTCGATGAAGCTGAGCTTCGGCTTTCGATCACCGGCGCTGCTTCCGTTGTCGGCTTCCGCATTGGCGGGACCGGCGACCGCCGGTTGCTGCGGTTCACCTTTGTCGGTGATGAAGCGGATGGTGATCAGAATCGCTGCGCAGGCCACCAGCGACACGAAGAAGGCGGCTCGGTAGCCGAAGTGCTGGTAGACGAAGATGCCGATGGAGGGCGAAACGGCCATGCCCAGGGCGTTCATGGTACCGTAGAGGCCCATGCCCGTTCCCACCTTCTCCTTGGGCAGCATATTGGACATCCAGGTGGACAGACAGACGCTGCAGAAGGAATAGCCCACGCCGTGAAGCAGACGTCCGGCGATGATCCAGGTGGAACTGGGAGCCAGAACGTAGATGGCGCTGGCCACGGCCATGATGAAGGAACCCATGGCGGTGACGCGATATTTGCTCAGTCGGTCCGCCAGGCTGCCCGCGAAGGGACGGCAGAACAGGGAGCACAGGTTCATCAGGCCGCCGATGATACCCATGAGGAAGGCGCCGGCGCCCAGGGATTCGGCGTACCCGGCGATCAGCGGCGTGGTCAGCATGGGGCTGATCATGTAGAAAAAGCTGGCCAGCAGCACCAGCACGATATTCTTGGTGTAAATACTGTCTCGTTTCATTCCATCTTACCTTTCGTACTCTTACTTTCTACTCTCATCTTACTCATATCTTATTTCCTCCCGCCGTTTCCGCTGTTCCGGGAAGGAGGCCTGACCACACGCGCTGAGAAGGCAGATCGGCCGGACATGCTCATGTCTATAGTTTACGCCTTTCTTTGGTGGTGTCAATTAAAGAAAAAAGGACTGTATACAAGACAGTCCCATGAGAAGCGCCGGAATCGGCCGTGTTATTTGTTGGGCGTGGGCGATACGCTGTACAGGTGCTTTACGCTGGACAGAACCACGTTGGTCTGCGTCCGCTTGATTCCGGAGATCCCCTTGATGCGGTTCATCAGATTTTCCAGAGTCGCCGTATTGCGGGTGGTGATCTTCAGGACGTAATCGTATTCTCCGGTGACGTAATGGCATTCCAAGATCTCGTCTTCGGTCCGGACGAAGTTCAGGAATTCGCTGGTCTGGTGAGGATTTTCCAGACTGATGTTCATGATGACGGACAATTCCTTATCCAGGGCCTGAGAGTTCAGGATCACCGTGTATTTTTCGATCACGTTGGAGCTTTCCAGCTTCTTCAGTCGCTCGCTGACTGCGGAAAGAGATAAGTTCACTTTCTTGCTCAGCTCAGAGATGGAAACTCTGGAATTGGCCTGTAATACTTCCAAGATTTTTACGTCGATAATATCCATAGAGACACCGCCTTATATTTTTCTCGCGTTTTCTTCTTTTGAGAGAGATATTCTTTGATTAAACCCATAATAACAGAAAAAATTGTGGAAATCAAGGAGAGACGCTCAAAAAAGCGATGAAAACCGAAACTTTTTTTGCCGTTTTGTCAGAAATATGGATAAAAGATGGATATTTCAGGGAAGAAATCGAGAAGCTTTGAAAAACTCCCTCTTTTTCCACGATGACTCTACCTGCGCCCCGAAAGGAAATCCGAACAGCCTTCCGCGGAGGGATCCGGTGATATCAGCATCCGGAGAACGGAACGGGACGGTGCAGGGCCTGTGAAAAAACGTTCCGAAATTTGCATATTTTTGTGAATTTCCTTTTAAAATAGCGGTGACAGAGCGGCGTTCGTTGGGTTATAATAAAAAGCAAGCGCGTACAACGGATCGGTGTGTGTTCCGGAACGCAGCTTAACAAAATCTAAAAAGGAGGTTGGCGTAATGGCAGAACCGAAAGACATGAAACTGAACGACGCTGCATCAGAAACAGAGACCACAGCAGCGGCCAATAATTTTATCCACAACATGATTGATAAGGATCTGGAGCAGCAGGTTTACGGTACGAGAGTCCATACCCGTTTTCCGCCGGAGCCCAATGGTTATCTTCACATCGGACACGCGAAGTCCATTTGCCTGAATTTCACCACGGCCCAGAAGTACGGCGGTAAGTGCAATCTCCGCTATGATGATACCAATCCCGTCAAGGAAGATACGGAATACGTGGATTCCATCGAAGCCGACGTCAAATGGCTGGGCTTCCAGTGGGACAACTTATTCTATGCATCCGACTATTTCGATAAGATGTACGAATGTGCCGTCAAGCTGATCAGGAAGGGAAAGGCCTTCGTCTGCGATCTGTCCGCCGAAGAGATCAAGGCGTATCGCGGAACGCTGAAGGAGCCCGGAAAGGAAAGCCCCTACCGGAACCGGTCCGTGGAGGAAAACCTGGCGCTGTTTGAAGAGATGAAGGCCGGAAAGTACGCGGATGGCGAGAAGGTATTGCGGGCGAAGATCGATATGGCGTCTCCCAACATCAACATGAGAGATCCGGTGATCTACCGCATCGCTCACGCGTCCCACCACAACACTGGAGACAAGTGGTGCATCTATCCGATGTACGACTTTGCCCATCCCATCGAGGACGCCATCGAGAGTATCACCCACTCCATCTGTACTCTGGAGTTTGAGGACCACCGTCCGCTGTACGACTGGGTACTGCAGGAGCTGGAATGGCCCAATCCGCCGCGTCAGATCGAGTTTGCCCGCCTGAACCTGACCAATACCGTCATGAGCAAGCGCTATCTGAAGGCTCTGGTTGACGACGGCGTGGTAGAGGACTGGGATGACCCCAGAATGCCCACCATTGCCGGACTGCGTCGCCGCGGCTATACGCCGGAAGCCATCCGGGATTTCTGCGAACGCATCGGCGTTGCCAAGGCGAACAGCGTGGTGGAGATCAGCCTGCTGGAGCACTGCATCCGCGAGGATCTGAAGGCAAAGGTAGAGAGCAGAAACGTAATCCTGGATCCGCTGAAGGTGGTCGTGACCAATTACCCGGAAGATCAGACCGAGATGATGGAAATGGAAAACAACAGAGAGAACGAGGCTCTGGGCCAGCGCACGGTGCCGTTTTCCAGAGAACTGTGGGTGGAACGCAGCGATTTCATGGAGGTTCCCGCGAAGAAGTATTTCCGCCTGTTCCCCGGAAACGAAGTCCGTTTCAAGGGGGCTTACTTCCTGACCTGCAACGACGTGGTGAAGGATGCGGACGGAAACGTGATCGAACTGCACTGCACCTACGATCCGGAGACGAAGAGCGGTTCGGGCTTTGAAGGCCGCAAGGTCAAGGGAACGATCCACTGGGTCGATGCTAAGACGGCGGAGAAGATCACCGTTCGTCAGTACGACTACCTGATGATTCCCGACGAAAACGGCAATAACCAGCTGAATCCCTGCTCGATCACCGTAAAGGAAGCCTATGCAGAACCGTCCATCCGTGACGCGAAGCCCGGCGACAGGTACCAGTTCTTCCGCAACGGCTACTACGTGGCCGATTCCAAGCTGTCCACGGAGGACCACAAGGTCTTCAACCAGATCGTCGGTCTGAAGAGCAGCTGGAAATAAACGATTCAGGAGAAACACGGTGTTCCGACGCAGATCTTTGCCCGCCCCATGGCGCAGCGTCAGAGCGGCTGTATCATCAACATTTCTTCCATGAACGCGAAACAATCACCGAGATTTGTCTTTCACAGACGGTTCCGGTGATTTTTTTTCGGAACAATATCAAATGATATTGACATAGTTCCGAAAAGATATTGACCCGCATAAAAAATACGGTGCAATCTCCGGAGAGACTGCACCGTATTTTTTGATGAGATGATTTTGGGGGTTATGCTTTATCGTTTACGCTTCGAATACGGCTTCGCCGTCCATGTAGGTGGCCAGGAGTTTGGTTCCTAACAGCTCGGTTTCGGGATCGATTTCGAAGATATCCTGATCCAGCAGGACGAAGTCGGCGATCTTGCCTACCTTGATGGAGCCCTTGCGGTCCTCAGCGAAGGAGGCGATAGCCGCGTTGATGGTGTGGGCCTTGACGGCTTCTTCCATGGTCAGGCACTGCTCCGGATAGTGGCCGCCTTCCGGCTTTCCGTTCAGCATTTTGCGGCAAACAGCGGTGTACAGGTTGTCGATGATGTCCAGAGATTCTACCGGGCAGTCGGAGCCGCTGGAGATCAGGACGCCTTCATCCACGAAGCTCTTCCAGGCGTAGGAGGTCTTGGCCATATCGTCGCCTACGCGGTCGTTTACGATCTTGATGTCGTAGTTCAGGAAGATGGGCTGGATGTAAGCGATCAGGTTCTGTTCCTTGAAGCGGTGGATCAGCGGCAGGTCGGTGATCTGGCAGTGGATCAGGCCGTGGCGCTCGTCCTCTCTGGGATACATCTTCTGAGCGCGATCCAGTGCGTTGAGGACAGACTCGATGGCGCCGTCGCCGATGGCGTGGATGGCGATCTGCATATCGGCCTTCTGGGCCATTTCTACCAGGGTGTCCAGAGTTTCCTGAGGCAGGAACTGAACGCCGCGGGTGGACGGATCGTCAGCGTAGGGCTTTCTCATGAGAGCGGTACGGGCGCCCAGGGAACCGTCCTGCAGAACCTTGAAAGGTCCGATGCGGAACAGGTCGTTGCCCTGGCCGGTGCGGTAACCGGCATCCAGGAAGGCCTGGAGCAGGTCGATGCGGGGCAGGTTGCACTGCTCGTAAACGCGCAGGTGCAGGGAACCCTCTTCCACCATTTCTCTATATACCTTTAATACCTTTTCGAAGTTGAAGTTTACGTCCTTAAAGCAGTCGGACTGAATTTCGGTGACGCCGTGTTCGTGAGCGAACTTGGTGGTCAGGCCGATGAAGGTGCGGATTTCTTCTTCGGTGAATTCCGGCTGAGCGCTGAGGACCAGTTTGCGGGCATTTTCAGCGAAGATGCCCAGAGGCTTACCGTTTTCGTCCACTTCTACGACGCCGCCGGGAACGGGATCGCAGTGTTCGCTGGCTCCCATGATTTCCAGAGCCTTGGAGTTGACGACGATGACGTGACCGCAGGTTCTGGTGTAGGCCAGCGGATGTTCGGTGGAGATCTTATCCAGGTCGTAGCGGTTTAAGAAACGATTTTCATCGGTGAACTTGTCCTGATTCCAGCCGCGGCTTCTGACCCACTGGCCGGCAGGAATCTTGCGGTCTTCAATGTACTTTCTGGAAACTTCGATGCACTCCTGAATGGAAGTGGCGTTGAACAGGTCTACGTCGTTCAGGTTCATGCCGCAGGCCAGAACGTGCATATGGGTGTCCACAAAGGCCGGCAGTACCGTAGCGCCCTTCAGGTCGATTTCTTCCGCTCCTTCGTCAGCGGCTGCCCGCACTTCATCCAGCGTACCGATGGCGGCATAGTCGCCGTCCTTGACCCACATGGCGTCTACTTTCTGCAGGCTTCCGTCCTCCAGATTTTCCATCGTGATGATGTTACCGTTGTAAAAAATTCGATTCATACTTCACCTCTTGGGGGAATATCCCCTAATTCATACAATAACAGCTGGTCCATACACCGTTCCGGTGAGACTCACCGGCCTGATGCGTGCAAACACTCATCTATAGCATACCTTGTTCCAATGAAAGTTGCAAGAAAATTTCAACAGCGATTTCGTGGTGAGCTGGTTTCGCGTCTATGGAACCGCCGATTAGAATCGTCGTTCCTCATACTTTTTCTTGTGAAAACCTTCGGATAGGTATATATTTATAGTAAAGTGCCGAGCCGTCGGCAATGAACGCGAATCGCCGTGAAATGCACAGCGTAGATTACGAATCGGAACGTAAGCTGAGGAACGGAACGTGCGCCGAAGATCGACGGAGTCCGAACAGTAAGCCGAGACAGTAGGTTAAATAGGTAATAAGCCGAGTAGGTAAGAAGAACAGTAGGAGGTACAGAAAAATGAAATTGTTTTATTACAACTATCGCGGGCTTGAAGAAGGAAAATACATTGAAACGTACCGGGAGAAATACGGAGTAGAAGTGGTCACCACGCCGGAAAGTCCCACCATGGAAAATATCGAGCAGCTGGCCGGATTTGACTGCGTTGCCATCGTCACCACCCCCATCGATCGGGCCATGATGACCCGGATGAAGGAGCTGGGCATCAAAGCGGTGATTACCCGGTCCATCGGCGTCAACCACATCGATGTGAAAGCGGCTAAGGAGCTGGGCGTCATCGTGTGCAACGCGGCATATCCGCCGGACGGCGTTGCCAACTTCGCCATCATGCTGATGCTGATGAGCTGCCGCAAGGTCGTTCCCATCATGAAAAAATCCATGATGCAGGACTACTCACTGGTAGCGAAAAAGGGAAGAGAAATCTCCGTCTCCACCGTGGGCGTCATGGGAACCGGCCGTATCGGCCGTACGGTCATCAAGCATCTGAGCGGCTTCGGATGCAAGATTCTGGCTTACGACATCTACGAAAACGAAGAAGTGAAGCAGTATGGGGAGTACGTGGATAAGGATACTCTGCTGGCGCAGTCCGACATCATCACGCTGCACGTACCCTTCCTAGAAGAAAATTATCACTTCATCGGGGAAGAGGAATTTGCCAAGATGAAGGACGGTGTGATCCTGGTCAACACCGCTCGCGGCGAGCTGATCGATACTGCGGCTCTCATCCAGGCCATCGAAACCGGCAAGGTGGGATCTGCGGCACTGGACGTTCTGGAGGACGAAGTGGGACTGTACTACAAGGACCTGACCGAGCAGCCTCTGCCCAACCACGAACGGGCGATCCTGGCCAGCTTCCCCAATGTGATCCTGACACCTCACGTGGCCTTCTACACCGAGCAGTCCATCGCCAGCATGGTGGAATGCACCATGCAGAGCTGCGCTGCCGTGGCAAAGGGAGAGAAGAGCCCCTACGAGTGGCCGATGTAAACACGCGACAGGGAACCCAAATCGGAAAAGGAAGCGTGTGGTTGAGAAACGTGATTGAGAGATAAGGCTGAAAACGATCATAAGAAATCAAATTTAATCAATTTTTTTCAAAAAACCACTTGACGCAGATGGGGGCAGTGCTATAATGAGAGCGTAAACCAAGAACTTCCTTAGTATTAGACACAGCATGGTCGGCGTGATCGATTCAGATCGCCTGCCACATGCGAAAATTCTCCATTGCACCGTCCATCCGACGATGAGCGGCGTAAGGGTTTCTATATACTGTCCTTTCATTCTGAGAAAAGGGGATGCTCGCCGGGCGGCGATCAGCCTCTTTTTCCATTTTTGAGATCTTTCCTGCTTTTGAGATCCTTCCTGCATCCCGGGTTTCCATGCTCCGAACACGTCCGCCGCACCAGATCGGCGACGGTGAAGAACAGACAGCACAAAGCGTACCAGATGGCTGCGAAAATCAGAGACACCTGACCTAAAAAGTGGAACCGCAGGTTGGAGTAATCCCAGACGGCCCAGCCAAGCCACAGGTTTACCACGGTGCCGGTGGCCAGTTCTACAGCGGTGATGATCAGAGCGCCGGCAGCCGCCTTCATCCAGAAGGGAAGGTCGGGCATTTCCGCTTCCATGGCGTACAGCAGCGCGAAGCACAGTCCTCCCGCCAGACTCATGGTCCAGTGGCTGTAGCCCCGGAAAGCGATCTCCAGACAGGGATAGGCGGCGGCACCCAGAAGGAAGGTTTGGCACAGCCGACGGGGCAACAGGGCCGGAACCGTTGGGGCGGATTCGGCGGCGGATTTCACGGTTTTATTAGATGAAAACGAATTGTGATTCATAGCGGGTTTAGTATCTGCAGAAATAATCATTTCAAAAGCGGAAAATAATAGTGTATAATGGGAATGGATAAGCTGCCGTCATCAGCTGACCGAAGTATGCAAACGTGCCGTGAAATACGGCCATCGGACATGGAAATCATGGAGAAAGGAGTGTCGGGCTGTCCGCCCGACGAGGAAATCACATGGAAGCATCGAAAGTTTATTACACTACATTTCGCACCGAGGTGGGACGGAGCATTTTAGAGAAACTGAGAAAGCTGATCCTTACCGCAGGTATGGACGAAATGGACTTTAAAAATAAGTTTACCGCCATCAAGATTCACTTTGGAGAACCGGGAAATCTGGCCTATCTGCGCCCTAACTACGCTAAGACCGTGGTGGACGTCATCAAAGAAAAAGGCGGAAAGGTGTTCCTGACTGACTGCAACACCCTGTACGTGGGCGGAAGAAAGCACGCGCTGGAACATCTGGATTCTGCATATACCAACGGCTATAACCCCTTTACTGTAGGCTGTCATCTGCTGATCGCCGACGGACTGAAGGGTACCGATGAGGTGCTGGTTCCCGTGGACGGCGATTACGTAAAAGAAGCCAAGATCGGTCGCGCTCTGAGAGATGCCGACGTGATCATTTCCGTCAGCCACTTCAAGTGCCACGAATCCACAGGCATCGGCGGCGCTCTGAAGAATCTAGGAATGGGCGGTGGTTCCCGGGCTGGAAAGATGGAAATGCACAACAGCGGAAAGCCTCAGGCCGATCCGGAAAAGTGCATCAGCTGCGGCGCCTGCCGTAAGAACTGCGCTCACAGCGCCATCTCCTTCGTGGAAAAGAAAGCGAATATCGACCACAGCAAGTGCGTCGGCTGCGGACGCTGCATCGGCGTTTGTCCGGTGGATGCCATCGAGGTGGGCTGGGATGAAGCCAATGAAGTGCTGAATAAGAAGATCGCCGAATACGCTGCCGGCGTTTTGAAGGATAAGGAACACTTCCACGTCACCTTCGTCTTGGACGTATCGCCGTTCTGTGACTGCCACTCCGAAAACGATATGCCGGTGGTTCCCGACGTAGGCATCTTCGCGTCCAAGGACCCGGTTGCGCTGGATCTGTGCTGCTCCGAA
>JAGATO010000011.1 GCA_017621195.1 Bacillota bacterium
GCGCAACAGCGCCGTCATATGGACGGAATCGCTGGCGGAAGAAGGGTGGGGACCGAAGCTGGCGCCGCTGAAACTGGGCGATATCCTGGTCACGCCCTGTTCCCACTTTTTCGGATGGCGAAACGGCCATGCAGCCATCGTAGTGCAGGTCGGCGATCTGAGTTCCGGGGATCGAGAGGTTTGGGAGGAGAATCTGACGCTGGAATCCATTACGCTGGGTGTCACATCAAGGCGGCGCCGGGCAGATCGGTGGCGCAGCTATCCCGCCTTTGCCGTGCTGCGGCTGAAAGACGGCGGCGATGCGGGAACGCGGGCGGCGGAGATTGCCGAAACATACTTCTGCGACGTACCCTATCGACTCAGCGCAGGACTGTGGGGAAAGCCCTGGGAGCTGCCGGAACAGGAGGAAGCGGCGGCAACGGTTGCCGGGACGCAATGCGCTCACATGATCTGGAGCTGTTACCATGCTTTGGGATACGATCTGGACTCAGACGGCGGCAGACTGGTGACACCGCGGGACCTGTTGGACAGTCCGCTGCTGGAGGTAGTCCAGATATACGGAATGGATCCGAAAAGTTTGGTGCAGAAAAACGATAAAATTTTATAAAATTTGGGTTGATTACACAAGAATCAAGTGTTATAATGAGCCATGAGAAATTTCGCCATCCTCGGTTTTACTCGAACTGTTTGCATCAGAAGGCTGGCGAAATTTTATTAAGGCAATCTTTTCAAAAGAAATCATTTCATAGGAAATAAACAAGAAAGAGATGTGAGAGACATGATCGCGAAAAAAGTAATGGCAGAAATTGAAGAAGGAAGAGGCATCAGCCAGATGTTCCTGGACGCAGTCGCCCTGACGGAAAAGTTCGGCGCGGAGAACGTCTACAACTTCAGCATCGGAAATCCCAGCGTTGAGCCGCCGGAAGCGGTAAAACAGGCTATCATCGAAGAACTGAACACGCAGAAGCCCATGGCGCTGCACAGCTATACCGGAAGCTACGGCTACGCCGACGTCCGCAATGCGGTTGCCGACCACGAAAATAAGAAGTTCGGAACGAACTATACAGCGAACAATGTAGTGATGACGGTGGGTGCTGCCGGCGGGCTGAACCTGATCTTTCAGGTGTTGCTGAATCCCGGTGATCAGGTCATCACCTTTACGCCGTATTTCAGCGAATACAAGTGCTACACCATGAACGTGGATGCGGAGCTGGTACTGTCCGGTACCGACGGAAACTTCCAGCCGCTGCTGGACGAATTCGAATCCAAAATCAATGAAAAGACCAGAATCGTTCTGATCAATTCTCCCAACAACCCCACTGGTGCCGTCTATCCGGAAGAGACCATGAAGAAGATCTCCGACATCATGGAAAAGAAGAGCGCGGAGTACGGAGCTCCGATTTACATGGTGAGCGACGAACCGTACCGCTACATCGCTTATGACGATGTGGACGTTCCGTATCTGCCGAAGGTCTGCAAGAACGCCATCGTTGCCAATTCCTTTAGCAAATCCCTGTCGCTGCCTGGAGAACGAATTGGCTTCCTGATTATCCCCAGCGATGTGGACGACTATCAGGAGATCTACAACGCCTGTAATACCATGAACCGCACCATGGGATTCGTCAACGCTCCGTCCCTGATCCAGAGAGCCGTGGCCAAATGTCTGGACGCGGAAGTGGACGTCAAGGGTTATGAAAAGAATAGAGACGCGTTGCACAAGGGCCTGACTGAGATCGGCTACGAGTGCTTCAAGCCTCAAGGAGCCTTCTATCTGTTCATGAAGACGCCGCTGGAGGACGACTGGGAATTCTACAGAAGAGCGCAGAAATACCAGTTGGTATTGGGTCCCGGATCCGGTTTCGGCGGTCCAGGCTACGTGAGAATTTCCTATTGCGTGGACTACGACATGATTCTGAGAGCTCTGCCCAAGTTCAAGGAACTGTGGGATGAGATTCAGGCTGATCAGAAATAAGAAAAAGAACGGATGCTGCTGCATGCACAGGCGGATATTTCGTCGGTGCGGCAGCAGTTTTTTATTTGATGAATTTTCTCTTACCATAAAATGATAGAAGGAAAATAAAATATGATATAAACAAAAAAGTGTATACAAACTGCCGAATTGACAGAATATTATGCATTCATCTGGATATTATGCATATTATATGCATTTTCCGGCATTTATACTAAGGAAACATCAAAAAGAAAAAGATTTATGCTAAGACAATGTATAAAAAACCATTGAATTTTTTTTTGAATTGCGTTAAAATTACATCAACAAGAGGATTTGAGGTCTTCAAGAATTCGTCTGCTCTTGGATAGCATGGGTCCGTTCAACAGACGTTTTTGTTCTTCAAACCCTGTCAGGAGTGAGTACTCACTCTGTACTGTTAAGCTGTTAGTAAGGAGGTTTGACTTATGTGGGCAGCATTTGAAAGTTTTACGTATAATATTCTATGGGGTTATCCCCTGCTGATCCTGTGCGTAGGCCTGGGCATATACCTGACCTTAGGTTCCGGTTTCTTCCAGTTCCGTGCACTGGGAAGAATCCTGAAGGCTCCCTTCTCTCAGGAATCTCAGGACTCCAAGGCAGCTGGTAAGAGACTGTCTTCCTTCGAAGCGGTATCCGTAGCCGTCGGCGGTTCCGTAGGTGTATCCAACATCTCCGGTGTAGGTACTGCGATCGCTACCGGTGGTCCCGGTGCTCTGTTCTGGCTGTGGGTTGCAGCTCTGCTGGGCATGGTGACCAAGATGGCCGAAGTAACGCTGGCCGTTCACTACAGATCCACTGCAGCGGATGGCGAACACTTCGGTGGTCCTACCTACTACATGGAAAAAGGTTTAGGTAAGGAAAAAGGATGGGGTATCTGGAAAGTTCTGGCTGTTATTTTTGGACTCGGAATCTTCATGACATTCTTCATTACTCTGCAGAACTACACCGTATCTGAAGCCGTTGGTTCCTCCTTCGGTATCTCCTATGCGATCCCCGGTCTCGTTCTGGTCGTGACCGTA
>JAGATO010000153.1 GCA_017621195.1 Bacillota bacterium
GCATCGGACATCAGGGTGGGACTGGTTCGCGGAATTCCCACCATCGCCTGCGCCTATGGCTTCGGCAGCTCGGAGGAATATCAGGGCGCAGACTGGATCGTCAGCTCGGTTCGGGAGCTGGAAGAACGCCTGCTGTCTCTTTCCTGAGCCGGCTCCTTTCGATTCCGTCCAAATCCATTGCAGCTGACCTATCCGATCGATAACCTGACCTACTGCGATGCAATGAAAGTCGAAAATCCCCCGAATAGGCGGAGCTATGTACGTCAACAAAAAACAAAGAAAGGGGCTATAACGCCCCCCGATGAAAACAGCAGGAGCCAAAGACAAGGTCTCCTGCTGTTTTTTCATATCGTCTGCTCTCCATCATATTATCGCTTCCTCTTTCAACTCCAGATATTTTCGGATCGACGACACCGTAATCGCATAATCATCGCTGACCTGGTTCATCAACACCTCTGCCGCTTTCGGGATCCCTTCCGTTTCGGGACGCAGTTCCTCCGTCAGCTGAGACACCGATGTCAAAAGGCGGGAAAAGCTCAGGTTGGCACACACTCCCTTCAGTGTGTGGGCGGCCTGAAAGGCTTCTTCTCTGTTCTTCGCTTTCATCGCCTGACGCAAGGTCTCAAAGCTCTGATCCTCCAGAAATCTGGCGATGAACTTCTCCACCAGCTTGAGGCTGGGGAGCCGTCCGCTGACCTCGGCATAACTTCCTTCCATTTCCCGATAACATTCCTCAATGGTCATACGATCTCCTCCTGTCTTGTCCGTCCGTTCTCCTATTTCGTTCCGTTATGAATTCCGGGTATAACAACTTGTCATTCGTTCTTACTGGTTTGTAACAAAAAATGAAAAGATAGTTTTATTTTTCCACCAATTTATTTATTATCATACCAATTTTGTCTTTAAAATTCAATATGAAATCCCTCGTTTTGTCATTGAAACTGACGCATTTTTCGGTTTATATTGCATAAAAAACCATTCCCGTATATAATTCAAAAAAAGGAGGTTGTGAGTATGATGCCTTTTGCTGAGAAGCTATCGTTCCTGATGCATATTACCGAAACTACCAATAAAGAACTGGCCATTGCGCTGTCCGTGGATCCGTCTCTGATCAGCCTGATGCGTACCGGAAAGAGAAAGCTTTCCAAGAACCCTCTCCAATCCAGAAAGATGGCTCTCTTCTTCGCCAGACGCTGTCCTGCAGCCTTCCAGCGGCAGGCCCTGTCGGAGATGCTGGATCAAACCTCCATCAGTCTTTCCATGCCCGTGGACGAACTGGCCAACAGCCTGGAGTGTTGGCTGCGCGGTGACATGAATATGGCCAATACCATTTATCCAGCCTTCAAACCCTTCCTCTGCAGCCGAACCTCCAGCCCCAGGCCGATTCGTTTTCCGCACCGTCGCCGGTGTCGCTTTGCACCTCTCAGAACCATACCATGTTCTTCTACGGCGAGAATGGCCGTCGGGAGGCCATGACCCGAGTATTTCAGGAGATTCAGTCCATGAAGGAGTCCGGCTCCATCCTGACCGTAGTGGACGACAACCTGGACTGGCTGCTGTCGGACTTCATCTTAAGCAAAAAAATTCAAAGCGGCCTCATGGATGCCATCGAACGTGGCTTTGTCTTTCATCAGATCATGCCGCCGCTGAACTACATCAATCGCTATACAGAATCGCTGAAATTCTGGATTCCCATCTACGCCACCGGAAAAACAAACGTCTATTACTATCCCCGGCTTCGCGGAAACCTGTACCGTCACTCCATCGTCGTAGTGCCGGGTTGCTGCGTCCAGTACGCTTCCTCCGTGAGCATCGGCAGCACCAGCGATATCACCATGTTCTCCACCGATCTGAAGTTGGTCAGTGCCTTTGAAAAACAGTTCCACGAGCACTTATCTCTCTGCCGTCCTTCCCTTCACGTCAATCGGAATCCTTCGGACTTCGTTCCCTGCTTCCTGGACTTTTTCAGCCATCGGGGAGATACCGTTCAGGAGGTCAATTCGCTGTCCATCAATACCATGCCCCGGGTGCTGTTGGAGCGGCTTATCTCCGAGTCCCCCATCCCGAAATTGTCTCACATCTTTCAGATGTATCTGGACGAGATGCCGCGATTCGAGGAGCGGTTCAGTCAGGAACCTTACATCGATATGTGCTATCTGGCCTCCGCCGAAGATGTTCGCGCCGGCATCATCCCTATCGCGGCACCGCTCCAGGCAGATAACGATCACCCGTGTTACACTCCGGAGACGTATTGCCTCCATCTGCTGAACATCATTCATCTGATGGATCGATATCCCAACTATTCGTTCCTGCCGCTGCACGAATTCACTCCCGACTACAACCTGTTCGTCAATGAGGGCGGTGCCGCCCTTCTGGTCCGCACCATCGACCCCATCCTCCTGATGGAAATTCGCCGCCCGGCCATGATTACCGCCTTCTGGGAGCACCAGCTTCGCAAGGCCGAATCCTTGGGTTACGACGGAATCCACCGGGAAAAGATCCGTATGACGCTGCGATCTCTGATCCAGGAGCTGGACGGTTGATCCTCGTACAAAAGGCGGTTCTACGATCATATCATTGTCTCTTTCCTTGTGGTTATGCACAGTTTATGGTAAGATAATAATATATGCGTAAAAATAAGACAAAGGGAATATACGAGGAGGATCGTGTTATGGATTCGCTCATTCTGAGCAAAGTAAAGATGGCCGGCATCATGCTGGGGGCTTCGGAGCTATGCAATGCTGAAGAAGCCCAGATCAAGGCCATTCAGGAAAAATTGGAACAACACCATATGACCGTATCGGTCATCGGTCAATTTAAGCGCGGAAAATCCACGCTGGTTAACGCCCTGCTGGGAGAAAACATCCTTCCCACAGGCATCATTCCCATCACCGCAGCGGTGACGCTGATCCGCTACGGTGAACCTTCATCCTACGTCCATTTCAAGAACGGAAAGGTGCAGGCGGCTACCGCAGAGACCCTGGGCAGCTTCATCAGTGAACAGACGAATCCCGACAACGTGTTGGGGATCTCCCACGTGAGTCTCACCACCAGGTCGCCGTTTTTAAAGAACGGCCTCACCTTCGTGGATACGCCGGGTGTAGGCTCCGTCCACAAGCACAATTCCGAAGCGGCTTACGCCTTCGTGAAGGAAAGCGACGCCGTCATCTTCATGCTCTCCGTGGACAGTCCCATCAACGAGATCGAGATCGAATTCCTGCGCAACGCTAAGGAATACGCCGGAAAGTTCTACTTCGCCGTCAACAAGATCGATACCGTGGATGAGGCGGAGCTGTCGGCCTATCTGTACTACTGTCAAAAGCTTTTGTGTACGCTGATGGAGGTGGACAGCGTCCACATCTATCCCGTCAGCGCCAAAAAGAACATCGGTCTGGAGGAGCTGAAGGAAAAGCTCACCGGAGACGCCGCTTCCGAGGTCCAGCAAATTCTGGAAGAATCCAGCCGTCGAAAGCTGATCAACATCGTCACCTCTTCCCTGGGACAGTTGGAGCTGTACTGGACGGCGCTGAAGATGCCCCTGAGCCAGTTCCACAGCCGGTTCTCCCGGATGAACGCCGCCTTCAGCGAGATTCAGGCCCACGGTCTGGAGGATGCGGCCCAGCTGGAACTGAAGGGGGCAGAGCTGCTGGAAACCCTGCGGGCTCAGTACCGTCAGCGCGAGCCTCTCTTCGATTTTGCTGACGACGTCCAGCTGACCCAGCAGCTGACCCGGTTGTACAGCCAGCAGCTGACCTCTGTGGAGACACTGATCCGCACCACTGCCGATCAGCTGGCCATTCGCATCAACGAGCTGAAGCAGGAACTGAGCGACACCGTCACTCGTCTGTTCGCCATGGAATATCACTACCAGATGACCGAACGTACCGTCAGCGATGAAGAGGCGCCAGCCGATTGCCACAGGCAGCGGGTGGACGACTTCGTTTCCAACGTTCTGCCCGGCGCCATGGATCTGGGAAGCCGCGCCATCGAAACGGCCATGATGGACAGCTACGAAACCCTGCTGCGGACGGAGACCCAGGTGCTGACCCAGGACTTTGCCCGAGATTCCAAAGAGGTCTGCGACCAGCTGAACGCCACGCTGAATTCCATTCTGTTGTACCGCGAGGAGAATTCTTCCACCGTGGCCCAGCGCATCAATCATCTGAACAAGCTGATCAAGAAATTAAAGCAGCTGCGGGAAGACCTGCAGCGCATGGCATAACATTCAGGCACAATCGGAGATATCGTCAAGTGTTGTGCGGAGCCCAGAGCTTCGCGGAAATGGAGGAAAATTATCATGTTGAAACTGATCAAGGGTGCAACCGTCTACGCGCCGGAGAAGCTTGGTGTCAAGGACGTCCTCATCGCAGCGGACAAAATTTGCGCCGTGAAGGATTCCATCGAGTTGTCCGGAAACGTAGACGTGGAAGTCATCGACGGCACCGGAAAGATCCTGTCTCCCGGCTTCATCGACAGCCACGAGCATATCACCGGCGGCGGCGGCGAAGGCGGCTTCTCCACCAGAACCCCCGAAGCCACTCTGTCCGGCCTGACCCGCTACGGCATCACCACCGTGGTCGGCTGCATCGGTACCGACGGCATCGGCCGCGACATGGCGGCTCTGGTTGCCAAGGCTCACGGTCTGGAAGAGGAAGGCGTCAGCACTTACATTTACAGCGGTTCCTATCAGGTTCCCGTTCACACCCTGACCGGAAGTTTAATGAAGGACATCATGATGGTGGATAAGATCATCGGCGTGGGCGAAATCGCCATGTCCGACCACCGCTCCTCTCAGCCCACCTTCGAGGAAATGGCCCGCATCGTGGCCGACATCCGCGTGGGCGGCATGCTCTCCGGCAAGGCCGGCATCATCAACATCCATCTGGGCGACAGCCCCCGCTGCATGGATCTGATCGAGCGCATCGTCAACGAGACGGAAATTCCCGCCACCCAGCTTTTACCCACTCACGTCAACAGAAATGAAATGCTGTTCCAGAAGTCCATCGAATACGCCAAGAACGGGGGCTACGTCGACTTCACCGGAAACGAAGACATCGATTATTGGGAAACCATCTGCGATGAAGTCCGTGTCTGCACCGGTATCAAGAGAATGCTGGACGCCGGCGTAGACGACAGCCACTTCACCATCTCTTCCGATGGTCAGGGAAGTCTTCCCATCTTCAATTCCGAAGGTGAATACCTGGGCATCGGCATCGGCAAGGCAA
>JAGATO010000154.1 GCA_017621195.1 Bacillota bacterium
CACTGTTCGCTCAATGGGAAGCCACGGAGGAGGTCAACCGCTGGTTCACCATGGATCACGATCGGGACTACAACCAGATCGTACAGGAATTCATCCTGCGGAACGTCGAGAGCGACATGATGCAGTTCACCATCGTCAGAAAGGAAGACGGCGCGCCCATCGGACGCATCTGGCTGTCCCGCATCGACGATCACTACGATTCGCTGGATATCACCCGAATCTACATTGCCGATCCGGCCGTCCGCGGTCAGGGCTACGGAGAAGAAGCACTGCGCTGTCTGCTGGAATACTGCTTCGTCAACTTACATAGAGAGCGGGTGACGCTGGATCACATCCCCGAAAATGAAGTGGCCTCCCGACTGTACACTAAGCTGGGATTCCAGTACGAGGGTGTGGCCCGCCACGCGGGAAAGAAAGACGGCCGTTACGTGGACCTGAAGCAGATGTCCATGCTGCGTTCCGAGTACGCGAAACTCAATCGCGAAGGTTAAGAATTTTGTAAGAAAACAGTTGAAACGTTGTTAAGAAATTTCAGGTATTCTCGTTATTGTAAAGGGAATACCTGTTTTATTAACGCCGGTAGAGGAGAAGGAGAAAACGTCGATGAACATTCTGGTCTGTGACGATGACAGAGAAATCGTAGGAGCCATTGAAATTTATCTGAAAAACGAGGGGTATCAAGTATATAAGGCTTACGATGGACTGGAAGCCCTGGATGTGGTGGAACGGGAGGAGATTCACCTGATTCTGATGGACATCATGATGCCGAAGATGGACGGAATGCGCGCAACCATGCGGATCCGGGAAGAGCGCAACATTCCCATCATCATGCTGTCGGCCAAATCCGAGGACTACGACAAGATCACAGGGTTGAACGTGGGAGCCGACGACTACATCACGAAGCCATTCAATCCTCTGGAGCTCATCGCCCGGGTCAAATCCCAGCTGCGGCGCTACACCAGCCTTGGCAGCATGGAGAAGAAGACCGGGATCTATCGCTCCGGTGGTCTGGTGGTGGACGATGAACAAAAATCCGTCACTCTCGACGGTGAACAGGTACCCGTTACACCAATCGAATACGGTATATTAAAACTGCTGACCGCCAACGCCGGAAAGGTCTTTTCCATGGAACAGATCTACGAAGCCGTATGGAAAGAGACGGCCTTCAATCCGGAAAATACGGTGGCGGTGCACGTGAGGAGAATTCGGGAAAAGATCGAAATCAACCCGAAGGAACCTAGATATTTGAAGGTGGTGTGGGGAATTGGCTACAAAATCGAAAAAATTAAGTGAACGGATATTACAGATTGTATTCATACCGATCTGCGCAGCCCTGTTTATCGGAGTATTGCACTTCGGACTGCAGGCCTTGTTTGTCGGAAGAGAAAGTGGCTTCAGCCAGCGGCTTCTGCGCGGCGGAACGTATGAGACCAGCGGGGAACTGTTGTATGACATGCGCAACGACTTCGGCATGATCGTGGCACGAAGTCTGGAACAGCCCTTTTATGATCTTGAGATGAAGGATGAGAAGGCTTTTTCGCAGGTGTTTCAACAGAGAATGGCAGACAGCCTGAAGGAAATGGAACGGTATGATCTGGCCGATCACTTTCAGTTTTATGTGAAGTACAGGGATTGGGAGTACGTCAGTGAGAATTTCAATCCCGCCGCCAAGGGAGAACAGAAGCTGGTGGCTACCATCCGCTGTACGCCTGACGGTGTGGAAAGCACCGGTCTGGCGGACAATGACGGCGACGAAATCGATTCTTATTTTGAACACTACATGAGCACCAAATTCTTCGACATCAGAAACGCAGAAGAAACCAGAGAGTCGCCGGAGGAAGTGCTGACGACAGAGGATCTGGAGATTTTCATCGGCTACACCGCGGACTATGTAAATCAGCGTTCAGCGGCTTTCGACAAAGCATACGAACAGCTGCGCGAAAACGTTATCGGCGCAGGTCTTTGCCTTCTGGGAATGATGATCCTGTTCATCGCCCTGTGCTTCGTTACGGGAAAAGAAGGACCGGATGGGCGCGTTGTCATCGGTGGAATCGACCGCTGGCCTACCGAACTGATTGTCATTGCCATCGGCCTGCTGTTACTGGCGGGCGCCGTACTGATGAGCGAGGCCATCTATTCCAATCGAATCTATGAGTACGGCTCCGATGGATGGGGCTACTACGTTTATTCCTCGAACACGGGATGGGATAACGTAGGTTATTGGTCCGTGCTGGCCGGTGCCTGGGTCGTGGCAACTACCGGTCTGGCGCTGATCTTCTGTCTTGTGCGAAAGATCAAGGCGGGCCAGTTCCTGCGCACCTGCCTCTTCTGGCGCGTCGGCGCCTGGATTGCGACCGGGATAAAGGAAGTATACTACGGCGGAAGTACCATGCGTAAGCTGATTCTGATCATCTTGGGATCTTGTCTTCTGTGCGCCACCGTCGTGTCCATGCCGCTGGTTGCCGGAGTGTTGATCGTGCTGGCCGCCAGAAATATTCATCAGTACGAAGAGGTCTGTCGCGGTGTGGAGGAAATCCGCAGTGGAAATACGGGATATCGGATTCCGGTGGAAGGAGATCCCAAGGGCGAGATGCAGCAGCTGGCTGCCAACGTCAACGACATCTCCGAGGGCTTCGATCTGGCGGTGCGCAAAGAACTGAAAAATCAGCGCATGAAGAGTGAACTGATCTCCAACGTATCCCACGACCTGAAGACGCCCATGACGTCTATCATCACCTATATCGATCTGTTGAAGAAGGAAGGACTGGACAGCGAAAATGCACCGAAGTATCTGGAAATTCTCGATGAGAAGAGTCAGCGGCTGAAGAAGCTGTCCGAGGACCTGTTTGAGGCGGCGAAGGCCTCCAGCGGAGATATGCCGGTACATCTGGCACGGGTGGAGATGACGTCTCTGGTGAATCAGGGGCTGGGAG
>JAGATO010000155.1 GCA_017621195.1 Bacillota bacterium
CACAAGATCGCCAAGCCCGACGAAGTTCTGGAAGTTGGTCAGGTTGTTACCGTTAAGGTTACTTCCATCGACACCGAAAAGCACCAGGTTGGTCTGTCCATCCGTGCTCTTCTCGAAGAAGCTGCAGCAGAAGAAACCGCTGAAGAAACCGACGCTGAATAATTCCGGCTCAGTTTTGTCAGAAACTTAATTTAACAAACGAAAGGCGGGAAGATATCGGTTGATGTTTTCCCGCTTCTTTCATCACAGGGGATTTTATGAGGAAATTCATCCTGCTTCTCCTTGCCGCACTGACTCTCACCTCCTGCGGCTATCCGGATTACACCGATCCCGATGAGGCCGCATACATCCGTGACGGAATGAAGTACGTGGTTCACGCGGGAGGAACCCTTGCCGGCATCGACGAGAGCAATGTGGCGCGGACCTACGACGGATCCAACTCCGCGGAAGGACTGGCACAGTGCATTGACGCCGGATGCGAAGTGGTGGAGCTGGATTTCAGCTTTCCCGCGGACGGTGAGCTTGCCTGCATCCACAACTGGCACAAGGAATACTCCGCTGATATCGAGAACGGGATTCCCATGACGCTGGAGGATTTTCTGGCGACGGAAATCTACGCCAACTTCACGCCCATGTGGCTGGGGACACTGGCGGAAACTCTCCGGGAAAACGACGGGCTGTACATTGTGGCGGATATCAAGGACGATCTGCTGCCGGCACTGGAAAAAATCGCGGAAACCTGTCCCGAGTCCAAAAACCGGTTCATTGTGCAGATTTATGAGGAAGACCAGTACGACGCTGTCCGTGAGATGGGCTTTGAGTACGTGATCTACACCCTCTACCGCCTGGACTGGGCAGGGAAGACCGACTGGCGCGCACTGGGCAGATTCGCACGGAAGCATCCCCTCATCGGCTTCACGTTCTCCTATGAGCTGTGCGATGTGGAAGGCTACGTGGACGGCATGGCTGAGTCCGGCGTGCCCCTGTACATCCATACCGTCAACGGGGAAGAAGAACAGCAGAAGTATTTTGACATGGGAATCGACGGCATCTATACGGATGATGTGAAATAGGAGGATACCATGAACTCTTATCTTGACGAAACCAGATTTCCCGGACTTCCCGGCTTTGAATACGGGGAAGCGCAGGACACCTACACCGGCATGAACGATACCGCAGTGTACGGCTTTACCGGAGTTACAGCGGATCAGGCGGCACAGTACCGTGAACTGCTTCTCGCCGAAGGCTTTGAGAAGGCTGACGAAAACACCATGGGTGAGTGCACCTTCATGACGCTGACGAAGGACGGTCTGATCGTGCGTGTGTCCCATTTCCCGGCGAAGGAGCTGGTGAAGATCATTGCGACCACCGGAGAAAAGCATCCTGCTCTGAACGTGGAGGGGGATTTCTTCTGGACTCCCGCCATCACCCAGATCGGACGGAAGGGTGTTCAGCAGTTTGCGCCCGGAAACTCCTACATCCTGCGGAATCAGGACGGCACCTACGTCATCATCGACGGCGGTCCCAGAGATGCGGAGGATACCGATCATCTCATGACCTATCTCCGTTCCCATCAGCCTGCCGCAGGGAAGCCCGTGATCCGTCTGTGGCTGTTCTCCCATCCCCACGGCGACCACTGCAATCTTGCCATGGATTTCTGGGACAAGTACCACGATGAATTTGTTCTGGAAGCCGTCGGCTACAATTTCCCCAATCTGGAAAGCGCACCCGTCAAGCACGGCAAGCCGGAGGATATCGAACTTCACCGGTCGCGCATCTCCGGAAAAGCTGCGGAATATTTCCCGGAAGCGAAGATCTATACCCCCCACGGCGGCGACAGATACCGGATGCCCGGCTACGTGATCGACACCATGATTTCCTACGAGGATTTCTTCCCCGGACTGATGAACGACACCAACTATTTCTCCCTGGTCTGGATGATCCGCAGCGAGCATAAGAAGGTTCTCATCCCCGGCGACTGCGGAATCCCGATCAGCGATA
>JAGATO010000156.1 GCA_017621195.1 Bacillota bacterium
GTGTACCGACGCGGATACCGCTGGTGACGGTGGGCTTGGCGGGGTCGTTGGGAATGGCGGTCTTGTTGACGGTGATATAGACCTCGTCCAGACGCTTCTCCAGCTCCTTGCCGGTGACACCCAGACTCCGCAGATCCGTGAGCATCAGGTGGTTATCCGTGCCGCCGGTGACCAGATCCATACCCTCGGCCAGCAGCTCATCGGCCAGAGCCTTGGCATTGGCCACGATCTGGTGGGCATACTGCCGGAATTCGGGGGTGTTGGCCTCCTTCAGGCAGACGGCCTTGGAGGCGATCACGTGCATCAGGGGGCCGCCCTGGGTGCCGGGGAACACGCCGGAGTTGAGCTTTTTGGCGAATTCCTCCTTACCCATGATCAGACCGCCTCTGGGACCCCGGAGGGACTTGTGGGTGGTGGTGGTGACGATATCGGCATAGGGAATGGGACTCATGTGGACGCCGCCGGCCACCAGACCGGCGATGTGGGCCATATCCACCATCAGGCAGGCCCCCACTTCATCGGCCACCTGACGGAATTTCTGGAAATCGATGGTTCTGGCATAAGCGCTGGCCCCGGCTACGATCAGCTTGGGACGGCATTCCAGCGCCAGTTCTCTCAGGCGGTCGTAGTCGATGAATCCGTTATCGTTGACTCCGTAAGGAACGATGCGGAAATACTTTCCTGACATATTGACCGGAGAGCCGTGGGTCAGATGACCGCCGTGGTCCAGGTTCATGCCCATCACCGTATCTCCGGGCTGAAGAACAGCGAAGAACACAGCCATATTGGCCTGGGCTCCGGAATGAGGCTGCACGTTGGCATAATCGCAGCCATACAGCTTTTTCGCACGCTCGATGGCCAGGTTTTCCACCACGTCTACGCAGCTGCAGCCGCCGTAGTACCGCTTTCCGGGATATCCTTCCGCATATTTGTTGGTCAGCGGGCTTCCCATGGCGGCCATGACTGCCTTGCTGACCCAGTTTTCCGAGGCGATCAACTCCAGATGCTGGCTCTGACGTTCTACTTCGTCTTCAATCGCCCTGGCAATCTGAGGATCCGCATTTAAAATTTCGTTAAAATCATACATGTCTCGTTTCTCCTCGATTTTCTCTTTCACTTAAATGCATTAACTTAATCTGTGAATGAAGATGCCGCTGCGCAGCTTCGGTTCAAACCAGGTGGATTTGGGAGGCATCAGCCGACCTGCATCAGCCACGTCCAAAAGCTCCTGAATGGAGGTGGCGTACATGGAAAATGCTACGGTCATGTCCTCGGACACACGGCGCTCCAGTTCACCCACTCCGCGGATTCCGCCGATGAAATCGATGCGGCTGTCGGTTCTGGGATCGCCGATCCCCAGGATCGGAGCCAGCAGGTTGTCCTGCAAAACGGATACGTCAAGTCCTTCCACGGGATCGTCGGACAGAATCTCCGGATGAGCCGTCAAAAGATACCACTGGCCGTCCAGATACATGCCGAAGGTTCCCTTCCGATCCGGTTCGACGGCAGCATCCTGCGGTTCTACGGTGAAATGTTCTTCGATCTTCTTCAGGAATTCTTCCTTCGAAAGGCCGTTCAAATCCTTGACGGTTCTGTTGTAAGGCAGGATCGCCAGCTGTTCATCGGGGAACAGCACAGACAGGAAATAGTTGAATTCCTCTTCGCCGGTGTAATCGGGATGCTCTGCCCTTCTCTTCAATCCCACTTTGACCGCAGAGGCGCATCTGTGATGACCGTCGGCGATATAGGTGCAGGGAACGGCAGCAAAGGCATCTCTGATCGTCTTGATATCGTCATCGGAGGAAACGATCCATACTGCGTGGCGAACGCCGTCATCGCAGGTAAAATCGTACAGAGCCGGACCCTCCTTGACCCGATTCACCACCTGATTGATGACATCCACGGAACGATACGCCAGGAAGATAGGGCCGGTGTGGGCGTTGGTGGTATCCACGTGGCGGATTCTGTCCTGTTCCTTTTCTTCTCTGGTATTCTCGTGTTTTTTGATGATGTTGTTCTGATAGTCGTCGATGGAAGAACAAGCCACGATGCCGGTCTGGCTGCGGCCGTTCATGGTCAGCTCGTAGATGTAAAAACACGGCTTGTCATCGGTGATGAACACGCCCTGTGCGATGGCATCATCCAGCATCTGACGGGCCTTGTCGTAGACCTCCGGCGCATAGGTGCTCACGTTGTCGGGGAACTGCGTCTCCGCCCGGTCGATTGCCAAAAAGCTCATAGGCTCTTTTTTCACAACTTCGCAGGCTTCCTTTCTGTTATACACATCATAAGGAAGCGCCGCCACTCTCGATACTACTTCCGCAGCGGGGCGGATGCTTTGAAAC
>JAGATO010000157.1 GCA_017621195.1 Bacillota bacterium
CCCGTAGGCGTGTTTGAAATGGATACCTTCGCCAAGGGAACGGAAGCCATCGCCCGGGCCATGGCGGAGTGCAAGGGAATGACCATCATCGGCGGCGGCGATTCCGCTGCGGCTGTCAAGAAGTTTGGCCTCAGCGACAAGATGACCCACATTTCCACCGGCGGCGGTGCTTCTCTGGAATTCCTGGAAGGAAAGGTTCTGCCGGGCGTGGACGTCCTGCAGGATAAATAAGGGAGGTAGACTCATGCGCAAACCGTTCATTGCGGGAAATTGGAAAATGTTTAAGACCACGAAAGAGGCCGTGGCATTTGCAGAGGAATTTCGGAAGCTGTACCAGTCTTCCGATGTGACCGTTGCCATCTGTGCGCCCTTCACTCAGCTGGCGGCTTTAAAGGAAGCCTTCGGCAACTGCGGCGTCAAGGTGGGCGCCCAGAACATGCACTTCGAAGAAAGCGGCGCCTTCACCGGCGAGATTGCTCCGGCCATGTTGACGGAGATCGGCGTGGACTACGTGATCATCGGCCACTCCGAACGCCGTCAGTACTTCGCAGAGACCGACGAAACGGTGAACAAAAAGCTGCACAAGGCGTTTGAACACGGCATCGTTCCCATCATGTGCGTGGGAGAGGTTCTGGAGCAGAGAGATGCGGGTCAGGCCTACGACGTGGTAAAGGCTCAGGTGGAAGGCGGCGTCAAGGGCCTGTCTGCCGAGCAGATGAAGAAGCTGGTCATCGCCTATGAGCCGGTCTGGGCCATCGGCACCGGCCGCACCGCCACTCCGGACCAGGCGCAGGAAATGTGCGCTCACATCCGTCAGGTCATCGAAGGCCTGTACGGCAGCCAGGTGTCCGAGGAAGTGATCATTCAGTACGGCGGTTCCGTCAAGCCCAACAACGCTTCGGAACTGATGAATATGGAAGATATCGATGGAGCTCTGGTGGGCGGCGCCAGCCTGAAGCCGGAAGACTTCATCCAAATCGTTGAGTTTTAAGGAGGTAAAGAACTATGCCATTTATTGAAGATGTATACGCACGCGAGGTGCTGGACTCCCGCGGAAATCCCACGGTAGAAGTGGAAGTGTATCTGGACGACGGTTCCTGCGGAAGCGCCATCGTTCCTTCCGGAGCATCCACCGGCGTTCACGAAGCAGTGGAGCTGCGTGACGGCGACAAGAGCAGATACATGGGAAAGGGCGTTCTGAAGGCCGTTGACAACGTCAACGAGATCATCGCCGACGAAATCATCGGTATGGATGCCTTCGATCAGGTAGGTCTGGACAAGATGCTGATCCAGCTGGACGGCACCGAAAACAAAGGAAAGCTGGGTGCCAATGCGATTCTGGCCGTTTCCATGGCCGTGGCTCACGCCGCTGCCGACAGCCTGGGTCTGCCGCTGTTCCAGTATCTGGGCGGCGTCAACGGGAAGGTTCTGCCCACGCCGATGATGAACATCTTAAACGGCGGCGAACACGCTGACAACACCGTGGACATTCAGGAATTCATGATCATGCCCGTGGGAGCCAAGACCTTCCGCGAAGCGCTGAGAATGGGCGCCGAAGTGTTCCACAACCTGAAGGCTGTACTGAAGGCCAAGGGCATGAACACCGCCGTAGGCGATGAGGGCGGTTTCGCTCCCAATCTGGCTACCAACGAAGACGCCATCCGCGTCATCATCGAAGCCATCGAAAAGGCCGGATACAAGCCGGGCGAAGACGTGAAGATCGCTCTGGACGTGGCTTCCTCCGAAATGTACGACGCCGAAACCAAGGTGTACAACCTGAAGGGCGAAGGCGTACAGAGAACGGCGGAAGAAATGATCGAATACTACGAAATGCTGCTGTCCAAGTACCCCATCATCTCCATTGAAGACGGTCTGGCAGAAGACGACTGGGACGGCTGGAAGCTGATGACCGAACGGATCGGCGACAGAGTTCAGCTGGTGGGAGACGACCTGTTTGTAACCAACACCAAGAGACTGGCCGACGGTATCGAAAAGGGCGTTGCCAACTCCATCCTGATCAAGGTAAACCAGATCGGTACGCTGACCGAGACCTTCGACGCCATCGAAATGGCAAAGAAGGCCGGCTACACCGCCGTGGTTTCCCACAGATCCGGTGAAAGTGAAGACACCACCATCGCCGACATCGTAGTCGGTCTGAACGCAGGCCAGATCAAGACCGGTTCTCTGTCCAGAACCGACCGTATCGCCAAGTACAACCAGCTGCTGCGGCTGGAAGACATGCTGGGCGATTCCGCACAGTACGCAGGACTGTCCGCTTTCTACAACCTGAAGAACAAATAGCGAAGAGTTTCCGTCGGAGGACGGAAAGCGATACGCTGTGACAGGAAAGAGATACCGCGCTCATCGGAACGAATCGATGGGCGCGGCATTTTTTTGCACCGGTGAGGCCAGTAAAATATTTTGGACAGCATTGTCGGTTTGGGTTGATTTTTTAGAGTGTCCGTGGTACAATAGAAAAGCTATTTTAGAAGGCCAATATACTTGGAAGTAAATCACTTGGAGGTAAATATATGTCTACTTTAGTAATGATCGTTCTGGCGGTTGCCAGTATTGTGCTGATTGCCAGTATTCTGTTACAGTCCGGAAACAGCGCAGGAATGTCCGGTGCCATCGCCGGTGGTGCGGAGCAGCTGTTCGGAAAGAAAAAGAGCCAGGGATACGAAGCGATGCTGAGCAAGATGACCACCATCGCAGCCATCGTATTCATCATCTGCGCACTGATTTTGGTAGCAATCGAATAATCCGCACCTATCAGCAGGGTGCCGATGTTCGAACTACGATACGTTTCATACTGTAAGGTTAAGAAAGGTGCTTTTCGCACCTTTTCCATTGCCTTATGTAGTAAGAAGGAGGACAAGTTAATATGGGAATTATAGCATATGCCGCACCTGTGGTGGGCATAATTGCGCTGCTCGTGGCTTACAGCCTGGCCGCCTGGATCGGCAAGGTTGACGCCGGAACGGAGCGTATGAAGGAAATTGCCGGCTTCATCAGCGAAGGAGCCATGGCATTTTTAAAGAGAGAGTACAAGACGATGATCATCGTCATCATCGTTCTGTGCGTTCTGCTGTGCGTCGGAATCGACCCGATCACCGGCGTTCTGTACGTTATCGGAGCACTGTTCTCCGTACTGGCCGGTTACTTCGGTATGAGAGTAGCTACCATGGGTAACGTAAGAACCGCCAATGCCGCAAGAGAAGGCGGAATGAACAAGGCGCTGAAGGTTGCCTTCCGCAGCGGCGCCGTCATGGGTCTGTGCGTCGTTGGCCTGGGTATCCTGGGCGTCGGCAGCATTTTCGCGCTGCTGGGCGTTGACGCTGCAGAATACATCACCGGTTTCGGACTGGGCGCATCTTCCATGGCTCTGTTCGGCCGTGTGGGCGGCGGTATTTACACCAAGGCTGCTGACGTAGGTGCTGACCTGGTAGGTAAAGTAGAAGCCGGTATCCCGGAAGATGACCCCAGAAACCCCGCAGTTATTGCGGATAACGTAGGCGACAACGTGGGCGACGTTGCCGGAATGGGTTCCGACCTGTTCGAATCCTATGTAGGTTCCATCATCTCCGCGATCACTCTGGCCGTATTCATTGAAAATATCACTCCTGCGTTCGGAGCGCCCTTTGCGCTGGATCCGGTGGGCGGTTCCGTCTTCCCGCTGGTATTATCCGCTGTGGGTATTCTGGCTTCCATCGTAGGTATCATGTTCGTCAAGGGCGACGAAAAGTCCAACCCGGCTCAGGCTTTGAACATGGGTACGTATCTGTCCGCAGTTCTGGTAGTGATCGTATCCCTGGTTCTGAGCAAGGTGTTCTTCAACAACTTCAACTGCGCTGCTGCAGTTATTTCCGGTCTGGTGGTAGGTACCGGTATCGGTAAGCTGACCGAAATGTACACCTCCGCCGACTACAAGCACGTAAAGAAGATTGCAGAACAGTCCCAGACCGGTCCTGCGACTACCATCATCAGCGGCCTGAGCGTAGGTATGATGTCCACCGTATGGCCGATCCTGCTGATCTGCGTCGGCATTCTGGTAGCCAACGCTTCCGCTGGCCTGTACGGTATCGCACTGGCTGCCGTAGGTATGCTGTCCACCGCCGGTATGACCATCGCGGTTGACGCTTACGGTCCCGTATCCGACAATGCCGGTGGTATTGCGGAAATGGCCGAGCTGCCCCACGAAGTAAGAAATATCACCGATACTCTGGACTCCGTAGGTAACACCACCGCTGCTATCGGTAAGGGTTTTGCCATCGGTTCCGCGGCCCTGACGGCGCTGGCTCTGTTTGCCTCCTATTCTCAGGCGGTCAACCTGTCCAGCATCAACATCATGGATCCCATGGTCATCGCAGGTATCTTCATCGGTGCAATGCTGCCGTTCATGTTCTCCGCCATGACGATGGCTTCCGTAGGTAAGGCTGCAAACCAGATGATCGAAGAAGTACGTCGTCAGTTCAGAGAAGACAAGGGTATCATGGAAGGTACCTCCAAGCCCGACTATGCGAAGTGCGTTGATATCAGCACCAGCGCTGCTCTGCACGAAATGATCGCTCCCGGCCTGATGGCGGTTGTCGCTCCCATGGCCGTAGGTCTGCTGATGGGTACGGCTGCTCTGGGCGGCATGCTGGCCGGTGCGCTGGCATCCGGCGTTCTGCTGGCAATCATGATGTCCAATGCCGGTGGTGCGTGGGACAATGCGAAGAAGTATATCGAAAGCGGCGTTCACGGCGGTAAGGGAAGCGAAACCCATGCTGCTGCCGTCATCGGCGATACGGTAGGCGACCCGTTCAAGGATACGTCCGGTCCCTCCATCAACATTCTGATCAAGCTGATGACCATCGTTGCCGTTGTATTCGCGCCTCTGTTTGTTCAGATCGGCGGAATTCTGTAAGGAATCTCTGGCCGTTACAGCAGCCGGTTTTCGAAGCCGGAACATAGTTGAACGATGAAGAAACGCTTATGTCAGACAAATGGCATAAGCGTTTTTTTCTCATTTGAATTGAGAAAAGGGGACTCTGTAAAATAGTTCCCTTTTTCAATGAAAAAAAGAGCGCGGCATCGGTCGCCGCGCAACCATTCGAGCAGTCAGAAGCGCGGCATCGGTCGCCGCGCAACCATTCGAGCAGTCAGAAGCGCGGCGCATGGGATCACGAATCGACGAACGGGGAAATAGGAAAGGGCAGGGATGAGTAAGTGCGCTGTCTTCCTATATTTTTTTCACGATGGGCGCAAAAATATAGGAGAAATATGGAAATCTATATTTTTGGTCTTTCGGAGGCTAAATTATAGACTTTTTTGCATTTTCTATAAATCGATAAATGTATTCCACTATTATATAGGTATTTTTGAAATTGTTCTAAAAAAATACCGCTTAATCGATGGAAAATATAGAGAAGTCTCGCATATGGGAAAATATGGATCATGACGGAAAATAAAATGTAAAAAATACCCAAATAGTCCTATATGATAGCCATCAAATCATTTCAAAATACAGGACTTCGAGAAAATCCTATCTAATTACTAAGATTCTAATGGGAAATATAGAAATTCTCAAAATCGCTATATCATAAGATAAGATATACCGAAAAAAATAGAACTAACAACGTTAGCGTCGCGCAACCATATATGATCGATTAATCGACGGATGTTCGACTGGGTAGTATCCGATGGAGCGGTCGATTGGACGAGTCATTGGACTGAAAATGAACTAAAATGAGCGAAAATGCACGGTTGTGACAATGAACTCAACAAAATGACAAAAAATTTTTAAAAAATATCAAAAAACACTTGAATGGTGCGGAGAGTTGTAGTATTATAATATCCGTCAACAGGACATATGAATTGATATCAACAAATAATCTTCCTCAAATATTTGTTAGATAATACACAACAACACAACCAGGTAAAAAAGAGCGTCAGCTCTTTTTTACTTTTTTGAACATATGGGCGCCTTGAGGGAGAGCCAGTCGCCGCGAGCCAGAGCGAACTGCCGCGACTTATCACCACGGAAGAGGCGGAGCGAAGTCGCGGAGAAGGCAGAGGGAAATTGAGAGAAAGATGCAGAAAGTCGTTAAAATATGGGTGAATTCCACAAAGAAAAGTGAAAAATTCTGACGAAAGACAACAGATTTTCGCGGAAAAAGCGAAAACAGAAGAAAAAGATAAAAATTGTGATGAAAATACAAAATTAAATTATAATTTGTGTTGACACAACATAATCATTGCGGTAAAATAGGAACATGTTTTAACAAAGGAAAAACATATGTAAAAAAATAAAAGGTGGTGTAACAATTGAAACAGATGAAAAAATGGGTAGTATTGGCGTTAGCCCTTGCTATGGTTATGAGCGTTGCTCTGACCGGTTGCGGCGGCGGAAGCACTGATGGCGGAAGCGAAGAAAGCGATACCATCAAGATCGGTGTCAACTACGAACTGAGCGGTGCCGTAGCTACTTACGGACAGTCCAGTGTAGACGGTATCAAGCTGGCGATCGACGAGATCAACGCTGCCGGCGGCGTGTTAGGAAAGCAGATTGAGCTGGTTCAGATGGACAACAAGTCCGACGCTGCTGAAGTCGTATCCGTAGCGACCAGACTGATGACCGAAGAAGGCGTTGTTGCCGTCCTCGGACCTGCAACCTCCGGCGACTTCAAGGCTGAAATTCCCATCGCTGCTGAAAACGGAATCCCCGTACTGTCCGGTTCCGCAACTGCAAACGACGTAACCGTTGACTACAAGGACGGCGCGATCGTAGAAGGAACGACCAAGGAATATGCATTCCGTATCTGCTTCTCCGACGACTTCCAGGGCGTTGCTATGGCGAACTACGCTGCAAAGACTCTGGGCGCAAAGAAGGTAGCCGTTGTTCAGGATAAGAGCTCCGACTACGCAGAAGGTCTGGCTGCCAGCTTCATTTCTACCTTCCAGTCTC
>JAGATO010000158.1 GCA_017621195.1 Bacillota bacterium
CCGCAGGTCCCTCCATGCTACCTTTAGAGGTACTGGAGCAGGCTGCAAAAGAAATGACGAACTATAACGGCTCCGGTATGTCCGTTATGGAAATGAGTCACCGTTCCGCGGATTTTAAACATATCATCGACACCGCAGAGCAGGATCTGAGAGAGATCATGAACATCCCCGACAACTACAAGGTGCTGTTTCTGCAGGGCGGCGGACATCTGCAGTTCGCCATGGTTGCCGCAAACCTGATGCGTGCATCCAAAAAAGCCGATTACATCGTCACCGGTTCCTGGGCCAAGAAGGCTTCCAAAGAAGCGGCCAAGTACGGCGACGTCAAGGTCGTAGCTTCCTCTGAAGACAAGACCTTCACCTACATTCCCAGAGTAAAGAAGGAAGAATTCCGCGAAGATGCTGACTACGTCTACATCTGCGCCAACAATACCATCTACGGAAGCCGCTTCACCGAATTCCCGGAAACCGGCGCCATTCCTCTGGTGGCTGACTTCTCTTCCTGCATCTTATCCGAAGAAGTGGACGTCTCCAAATTTGGTCTGATCTGGGCAGGTGCTCAGAAGAACATCGGACCTGCTGGCGTGGTCATCGTCATCATCCGCGAGGATCTGATCGGCTTCGCTCCCGAGAACACTCCGTCCATGCTGGACTACAAGATCATGGCCGACAACGGCTCCATGTACAACACTCCGCCCACCTACGGCATCTACATCGCCGGACTGACCTTCCAGTGGATCAAGAGACAGGGCGGCGTCAAGGTTCTGCAGGAGAGAAACGAAGCGAAGGCCAAGATGCTGTACGATTACATCGACAGCTCCAAACTGTACACCGCTCCCGTTGCCAAGGAGGACCGTTCTCTGATGAACGTGGTCTTTGTCACCGGAAATGCCGATCTGGACAAGAAGTTCGTCGCCGAAGCCAAGGAACACGGTCTTGTCAACCTGAACGGTCACCGTTCCATCGGCGGCATGAGAGCGTCCATCTACAATGCCATGCCCATTGAAGGCGTGGAAAAGCTGATCGACTTCATGAAGAAGTTCGAAGAGGAAAATGCGTAGCCTCCCCAGCTGTCCCATGACCGAAACCGACCGTATGAGTATGTATAAGTATCTATTTTTAGTTAGAAGGAAGTAAATAAATCATCATGTATAATATTGCGACACTCAATAAAATTTCCCACGAAGGCACCTGCCTTCTGGGACCGAACTACCAGCTGATCGACGATGTGGCCCAGGCGGACGGCGTTCTGGTCCGCAGCGCCGACATGCACTCCATGGAGTTTCCGCCTCAGCTGGTGGCCATCGCCAGAGCCGGTGCCGGCGTCAACAACATTCCCGTCGATCGCTGCGCCGAGGAAGGCATCGTAGTCTTCAACACCCCCGGTGCTAACGCCAACGCCGTCAAAGAACTGGTGCTGGGCGCTCTGATTCTGGCCTCCCGTAATCTGGCTCCCGCCCTGTCCTGGACCTCTCAGCTGAGAGAAACCTGCAGCGAGCTGGGAATCTCCAAATCGGTGGAAAAAGGCAAGAGCAAGTTCGCCGGCTGCGAGATCTACGGAAAGACCCTGGGCGTCATCGGCCTGGGCGCCATCGGCGCGCAGGTTGCCAATGCGGCAGAAGAACTGGGCATGAAGGTTATCGGCTACGACCCCTACATCACCGTCCACGCCGCCCACATCCTGTCCAACTCCATTCCTGTCACCGGAAATCTGGATGCCATGCTGCCCCAGTGCGACTACCTGTCCATCCACGTTCCGGCCATGGAAAGCACCAACAAGATGATCAACGCCGATAAGATCGCTCTGATGAAGGACGGTGTCATCTTCCTGAACTTCTCCAGAGACAAACTGGTGGATGAGACCGCCATGCTGGCCGCTCTCGAATCCGGAAAGGTGGCCAAATACGTCAGCGACTTCCCCAACGACACCACGTTAGGAAAGCCCGGCGTCATCTGCACGCCCCATCTGGGAGCTTCCACCCAGGAAGCCGAGGACAACTGCGCCGTCATGGCCGTACATCAGCTGAAGGATTACATCGAAAACCTGAACATCACCAATTCGGTCAACTTCCCCTCCTGCTCTCTGGGACCGCGGAAGTCCAAGGCCCGGATCGGCGTTATGAACCGCAACATTCCGAAGATGATCAACAAGATCACCAACATCTTCGCCGATCTGGACATCAACATCAGCGACATGATCAACCGTTCCAAGGGCGACTACGCCTATACGCTGATCGACGTGGACAGCACCTTCGACGAATCTGCCGTCCGCAAAGCGTTGGAATTCGACGGCATCATCGCCGTTCGCATCGTATAATCGCGCGCTCGAGGCGCACTACGACAAAAGAGGCTGTCAAACTCACAGCCTCTTTTTTATGTTTTCTATCATATTGTGAATCTTGTATTGCCTTTCATCGGATGTGTTTCGTATCCTCCCAGGCCATGTTGAACAGAATTCCTCCCACGAAGATCGTCCCCAGAAGGTAAAACCAGAACAGCAGAGCCACGAAAGAGGCCAGGCTTCCGTACACCGCGTCGAAATTGGCAAACGTGGTGACGTAGACCGAGTATCCGAAGGAAGCCACCATCATGGCCACCGCGGCAACCACGCTGCCGGGAAGGACCTGACGAAACCGCGGCTTATCCACCGGCGAAGCGAAGTAGATGTAGCTGATGACGATGACGTAGACCGCAATGGCGATGGGCCAGCGGATCAGATACCAGATATCGTTGAATTCAAAGGGAAGGTGGAGGATTCGATCCATAAAGAGTCCGAACATATCCAAAATCACCTTTCCGTAAACCAGAGCTACCAGGCTGGCCAGAATCATGCCAAGAAGCAGAACTACGTTCAGAACCGCCCACATCCTCTCCAGGACGAAGCCCTTGATCCGCACCCGTCCGCTGCGGGCATAGTTGCAGATCCCGACGATGCAGTACTGCACCTTGCTGGCACCCCAGAGGGTAAAAACTACCGTAGCGATGCTGAACGCTCCCGAAGAACCCGACACCTGAACGTGACGAATGGCCGATTTTACCGCTGTCACTGCCTGAGGGCTGAGGTAATCCTCCGCCAGCTGGCCGATCAGCTCCGGCGTGATGGCAAACAGTGCGCACATCTGCACCAGCAGAACGGTCAGCGGAACGATGGACATGACCAGATAAAAGGCCAGCTGTGTACCGGCCCCCTGAAAATAGGGATCGCGGTGCAGCCGGATCATTCTGACGGCCAGCGCCAGCCATCTGCGGCGGTTCATTCTTCTCTTTCCTTCAGAAGGCGTTCCAGCTCCCGCAGGGCGCTGGCCCGATGGCTAATCTTATTCTTTTCCTCGGCGGTCAGCTCCGCAAAGGTCTTGGAGAAGCCCTCCGGAACGAACAGCGGATCGTAGCCGAAGCCATTGGTTCCTCTCTCCTCGAAGATGATGTGTCCGCGGCATTCGCCTCTGGCTACCAGCTTACTTCCGTCGGGATATACCATGGTGATCACCGAAACGAATTTCGCCGTCCGTTCCTTCATGGGAACATCCGACATAACTGCCAGCAGCTTTACGTTATTCTTGGCATCGTTTCCTTCCTCCCCCGCATATCGGGCCGAGTACACGCCGGGAGCGCCTCCCAGAGCGTCCACCATCAGCCCGGAATCGTCGGCGATGGTCACCTGACCGCAGGCTTCCATGATGGCTCTCGCCTTTTTCTCAGAGTTTTCCTCGAAGGTTTCACCGTCCTCCTCCACTTCAAAATCCGGAACTCCCGCATCCTTTCGGGAAATGATCTCCATGCCCAGAGGCTTTGTGATAGCGGAAATTTCCTCGATCTTATGCTTGTTCTGAGTCGCCGCTACAATAATCATATCTTTTCCTTCCTCCCGTTTCGGGGAACTACAGCTGACCTATGATCTCTTTCTGCGCCAGGCACAGTTCTTCACAGCCTTTCTTTGCCAGGGCGATCAACCCCGCCAACTCTTCCGCGGAAAAAGGCGCTTCCTCGCCGGTTCCCTGCAGCTCTACGAATCTTCCGTCGTCCGTCATGATCACGTTCATGTCCACCTGCGCTCTGGAATCCTCTTCGTAGCACAGATCCAGCATCAGCTGATCCGCTACCTTTCCCACGCTGACTGCCGACAGAAATCCCGTTACGGGGACTTCCTCGATCAGACCCTGTTCCTTCATCTTTTTCATGGCCTGAACCATGGCTACAAAGGCACCGGTGATGGAAGCCGTTCTCGTTCCTCCATCCGCCTGGATCACATCGCAGTCGATGTAGATGCTCCGCTCTCCCAGCCGGTCCAGATCCACCACGGAGCGCAGAGAACGGCCGATGAGCCGCTGAATCTCCGTGCTTCTTCCGTCCACCTTTCCCTTGACACCGTCACGCATCTTGCGGTTGGCGGTGGAGCCGGGCAGCATGGCGTATTCGGCGGTAACCCAGCCGCGGCCGCTCCCCTTCAGATGCGGCGCCGTCTTTTCCTCCACGCAGGCCGTGCAGATCACCTTGGTGTTTCCCGTCTCGATCAGCACTGATCCTGCCGGATGCATCAGATATCCATCGGTCATTTTTAAAGGCCGCAGCTGATCCAGCCTACGGCCGTCCATACGAATCGTATCCATTCTCGTTTCCTTTCATACCTTAATTGATTTATTATACCACAGATCGCATCTCCGTGTCTCCGTCTTTCGCCGAAAAAACAGGGCCGGATCTTCCGGCCCCGATATCTTTCCTGATTCATCTATATTAGGCGATGGATCGCATCGTACGCCGCTCCGGCGGAAAAGCCGGCGGAAGCCAGTTTCCGTGCGATTTTCGCCTTTTCCTTTTCGGTCAGGGCGGGAGACTCTTCTCCCGGTTCCCGGCCGGAAAGCACAATCCACGCTGCCTTTTGCGCCACTTCCCAGGCAATCTCCTTCTCCGTCGTCCGGTCATAGACGGTCCGAACCGCCTCTTCGGCGATCTCAGCAGGAACGCCCTTCTCCTGCAATTCGTGGCGGATCCTCACGGGCCCTCTGCCCTTCTCCATGGAAGATTCCACGAATTTCAAAGCATATCGTTCATCGTCAATAAACGAACATTCGATCAGAAACTCCATGCATTCCGCAATCTCCCACTCTTCGTACCCCTTTTTCCTCAGATGCTGCACCACTTCCTTCTCCGTTCTGTCGCCGTATTCCAGCCAGAACATCGCTTCGTCCTTGCAGCCTCTCTGATTCTTCTTTTCCTTTACTTCCATCGGATCCACTCCATTCCTTCCACACATTCCCCGGGAGCGTACAGCGCCGTTTCCAGCTCCTCCGCCGCTTCTTCAGAGACGGATCTCCAATCCACCGTCAAAAATCCATCCGCCTGATTTCCTTCTTCAATGACGGAAAACGTCTTCAGTCCCCGGGATATACCTGTACCTAAATATTTAACGTAGGCTTCCTTTCTCACCCAGATCCACAATAGCCTCCGCCGGATCTGTTCTTCATCATCTCCGTCCGCCGTAAGCCATTCCAGCTCCTGCTCCGTACAGATCCGCCGCACCACCGATCGTTTTACACTTCGGGAGCGAAGCTCTCCATCCAAACCCACGGGACCTCTTCCCACTGCGCACATCCACCAGCGTCCCGTGTGGCTGACCGATACCTGCAGCGTCAGGGGCGACCCGTCCGGCCTGGCCGGATAGGGCTTTCCGCCGGGCGCCTGACGGATGACAAAAAGGGACTCCTCAACGGGCTCCCCATGTTTCGTTCGATTCTGTTTCGCAGTTTCGTATTGCAGGATGGCTGTCCGCAGCAGCTGACGGCTGTCCGCTGCCTGCCTGCTCTGATCCCAGAGAAACAATTTCATCGCAATTCCTCTTTACTTTTCTTCCGAGGTATTGTATTTGCTCTTCGTTGCAATCTTATCGTCGCATTCCGCCTGGAACTTCTTGACGGCAACGGAGGCCTTGTTCTGTGCCAGCAGCGTACCGGCTCCACCGATGCAGCCGCCGGGGCAGGCCATGCCTTCCATCAGATAGCCGTTTCTCTTTCCGGCCTGAGCGATCTTCAGCATCTTGGCGCACTCCGCCAGACCTTCAGCACGGTCCACCTTGATCTGCACGTTGGGATACAGTTCGTCCACGCAGTTGGCGATGGCGTCCGCTACGCCGCCGGCGACGGAATAACCACGACCGGCCGCAGTGGCATCATCGAATTTTTCATCGGTTTCGATATCGCCCAGCTCAATGCCCTTGGCCACGAACATGC
>JAGATO010000159.1 GCA_017621195.1 Bacillota bacterium
CGGCGTGTCCGTGGTCATCTTTCTGGAGGATGCGTATCAGGTGAGGGATGAGCTGGAGGCGGCGGAGGCAAGAAGCCGTCAGGTGCTGCGGCGCATCAACAAAGCCAACGGTGCCCGCTACACCCTCGCCGACATCGTGGCAGAAAGCCCGGCGTCTGCAGAGGTGAAATCCCTGGCCCAACGGGCGGCTCTGACCGACGCCACTGTGCTCCTGGCTTCGGAGAGCGGTACGGGAAAGGAACTGTACGCTCAGGCCATCCACAACGCCAGCCTGCGCAGCGAAAACGTATTCGTCGCCATCAACTGTTCCAGCTTCCAGAACAATATGCTGGAATCGGAGCTGTTCGGCTACGTGGAGGGAGCGTTTACCGGTGCGAAAAAGGGCGGCAAGATCGGCCTGTTCGAAGCGGCTTCCGGAGGAACGCTGTTTCTGGATGAGGTGTCGGAGATGGATATGGGACTGCAGGCCAAGCTGCTGCGGGTTCTGCAGGAACGGATGATCCGCCCGGTGGGCGGTGTGAAAGAGATTCCGGTGGACGTGCGCATCATCGCCGCCTGCAACGCAGATCTGAACGCCTACATCGCTGAGGGAAAGTTTCGCAAGGATCTGTACTACCGGCTGAATACCTTTCCCATTCGGATCCCGCCCCTGCGGGAGCGGCCAGAGGATATTTCGCCCCTGGCCCAAAGCATCTTAAACGATCTGTCCCACCGCATGCGGCGACCCTATTCCCTCAGCGTGGACGCGGCGCGGATTCTGCGCCGGTACCGGTGGCCGGGAAACGTGCGGGAGCTGCGCAACGTGCTGGAATTCTGCGCCTATCTGACGCCTTCCGGCGTCATTACGGCCCAGTCTCTGCCGGAGGATCTGAGGCGGGGAGCGGACGTGGACGACGCGGTTGCGGACGGCGAGAACGGGATCGGTGAGAGCAGCGCCGAGGTCAGCGGTGGGGCTGGGGCCGACGTGAATGGCGATACCCGCAGTCTGTCTCAGCGGGTCAGGGAATTCGAACGGCGGGAGATCCTGCGGCTTCTGGAACGGAACGGTGCGGATCTGAAAGGAAAGAAAAAGACGGCATCTCAGCTGGGAATTTCCCTGGCCAGCCTGTACAATAAGCTGCAGGAGTAGGTGGAATGATCGGCGCAGGATGAGCGATGGGTCGAGGAATTCTAAAATAATAGAATTGTTCTAAAATGCTGGAAATTGATAAAGACCTCTAAAAATCAACAAAAAATGGCTTTAGCTGCGAAATGACAGAAAAATATTTCTAAAATATTAGAAACCCAAAGCCGATCACAAGACGAGCGGCGCGGAGAGACGAAAAACCTGTAACGGTTGGAAAATCAACTGTTGCAGGTTTTTTTGACGCCGGTGGACAAAGTTGGCACGGCCTTTGCTTTATATAAAGACCGAATAGAGATCGCATCACATGAAATGTGAAAATGAAATGCGAAACGTTAAAGGAGGTAATTATGTTAGCAGCACTTGGTTTTCTTACCGTAATCGTCATGCTTGTGCTGATCATGACGAAGAAAGCATCCCCCACCGTGGCGCTGATCGCCGTTCCGTTCATCACCGGAATCATCGCCTGCGGATTCATGGCCACCGATCCGGAGAATGCTCCCGGCGTCGTTGACTTCGCAGCCAATTTGAAGGGCCTGGGCGGCCTGATCACCGGTTCCTCCGGTATCGGCAGCGTTGCCGCCACCGGCGTTATGTTTATCTTCTCCATCCTGTTCTTCGGGATTCTGACCGATGCCGGTACCTTCCGTCCCATCATCGGAGGGATCACCAAGATGATGGGAACCAATCCGGTTCTGATCTGCATCGGTACCGCTGTTCTGGCCATGATCGTACATCTGGACGGTTCCGGCGCCGTAACGTTCCTGATCTGCGTACCGCCCCTCGTTCCGCTGTACGATGCCGTAGGAATGAAGCGCACCACCCTGGCCACCATCGTTGCCCTGTCCGCCGGTACCATGAACATCCTGCCCTGGGGCGGCCCCACCATCCGTGCGGCCACAGCCATGGGTGCCGATGTAGTCAATGAGGTGTTCATGCCGGTTCTGCCTGCCGTCGTCGTAGGTCTGGCCAGCGTCATCGCCTTTGCCGCTCTGATGGGCCTGGCGGAGAAGAAGCGGATCGGTTCCGTCGCTCTGGAAGGCATTCAGTATCAGGAAGCGGAGCTGAGCGAAGAAGAAAAGAAGCTGCTGCGCCCGCAGCTGTTCTGGGTGAACATTGCCCTGATCATCCTGGCCATCGTATCTCTGCTGAAGTCCGGTTTCGCTCCGGCTGTGGTTTTCATGGTATTCTACGTACTGGCTACGGTCATCAACTATCCGAACGTGAAAGAAACGAAGGCGAGAGTGGATGCTCACGCCAAGAGCGCCATCATGATGTGCTCCGTTCTGTTTGCGGCAGGCTGCTTCTGCGGCATCATGAAGGGAACGGGAATGATCACTTCCATGGCCGATGCTCTGGTTTCCATCATCCCGGCTTCCATGGGAAGATTCTTCCCCGTCATCACCGGTATCATCGCGATGCCCGCATCCCTGCTGTTTGACCCGGACTCCTTCTACTACGGCGTACTGCCCGTACTGGCTGAGACCGCCGAAGGCTTCGGCGTTGCCGGCATCAACGTAGCGCAGGCCGCGATCCTGGGTCAGATGACCACCGGTTTCCCGGTATCCCCGCTGACTCCCGCCACCTTCCTGCTGGTCGGTCTGGCCGGTGTGGACTTTGGCGAACATCAGAAGAGAACCATTCCTCTGGCCTTTGCCATTACCATCATCATGCTGATCGTGGCTCTGGTCACCGGTGGAATCGCCATCTAAGCGTCACATAATACGGAGGCGGAAGGGCTCCGGCCCTGTCCGCCTACACATGGAACATAGAAATAG
>JAGATO010000160.1 GCA_017621195.1 Bacillota bacterium
CCTCCTGATAGTCTTGTTATTCGTTATCCGTAGCGTTATCTTCTTTCGTTTCGTCCTCATCGACGGGATGATGAAGCTCCAGCTTCACCTTTTCAATCCGCCGGTCCTTGATCTCGACGATGGTAAACGTAACGTTTTCGTATTCGATGGTAATTCCTTCGTCCTCCTCTTCGTCGGGAATTTCTCCCAGAAGCTCGATCAGAAGGCCTCCCAGGGTTTCGTGATTTTCCGAATCCAGATGGATTTCCAGCTCGTCGCTCAGGTCATCCAAAGCGTACTGCCCATCCACCAGATAGACGTTGTCTTCCACCTGTTCCATCTGAGGCTCATCATCGTCGTACTCATCGTCGATGCTGCCGACGATCTCCTCGATGATATCCTCCGTCGTAACGATGCCGGAAAATCCGCCGTATTCGTCGATCAAAATCGCAATGCGCATTTTAGAACGCTGCAGTTCATCGAACAGCTCGTTGATCTTCTTGCTCTCCGGTACAAAATAAGGCTTTTGTAACAGCGGCCGAAGATTGACGTGTTCGAAACCGACTTTTCGGGCCTCGATCATAAAATCCTTCATGTAGAGGATACCGATGATGTCGTCGCTGTCCTCATCGTAAACGGGAATTCTGGAATACCGTTCTTCCAGAAGCTCGTCCAGGTACTCTTCCAGCGGATCGTTGATGTCGATCATATAGACATCGGTTCGCGGCGTCATGATCTCGTAGGCAAGTTCATCGTCGAAATCGAACACGCTTTCGATCATCTCCCGTCCTGCCTCGTCCAGTTGTCCCGATTCGGTCCCCACGTCCAGCATGGATTTAACCTCTTCTTCGGAATACTCTCCGTCCATCTGGAAATTATCCCTTCCGCACAGCTTCATCAAAATCGTCACGGAAACGGACAGCAGCTTGATGAACGGCGTCAAAAGCCGGGAAATCAAATCGATGGGTCGAACGGTGAGCAGTGCAAACCGCTCCGCGTTCTGAGCTGCAATGCGCTTGGGAAACAGATCGCCGAACACCAGCATGAAATAGGAAAGAACGACCGTGAGAACGATCACTACTACCCTGGTTTCGCCGGGAATTCCCATGCGAAGCAAGGCCTCTTCCACATCATCAGCCAGACCCATGGCTACCGCAGCGCTGGCAAGAAATCCAGTAAATGTGATCCCTACCTGGATCGCTGATAAATACTTTGTTGGCTCCTCCAATAACTCCTGTAATAACTGTGCTTTTTTATTTCCGTCCGACGCCAATGCCCTCAGACGGTTTTTGTTCACCGAAATGAATGCGGCTTCGGCAGCGGCAAAGAATGCGCTGATCAGCATCAATACGATCAGAAAACCAAGTTGCACGGGTATACTGGGTCCACTGGGATCCATACGCTATTCCTCCTAACTTTGCGCGATGAAAATCGCGCCCACTCACAAAATATGCGCCGCACCTCCGACATCAAACGAAAGTCAACGGATGCGGCTTTGGAAAATATTATATCACGAAATATGTCTTCGTACCATGAAATTTTTCCCAACAGGCTGATCCATGGGAATTTTGACCAACTGCTGCGCGTGAGGTGCAGAATCAATGGGCCTCCCCTCTTCATCTGTCATACCGCAGATGACCTGAGAAAAACAATGGTCTCCCGGCCCGAAGACCTCCACCTCGTCACCCTCGTTCATCTTGTTGCGCTGTTCCACAAGAGCCGTCTTCGTCTGAGGATCATAGCTCAAAACCAGACCGATGAACGTAAACTCGCGGTAGTAAGCGCTGCTCTCGTAGTTCTGATCCACATTGCGCGGCTTGTTGAAGTAAAATCCCTGGGTGAAGTGGCGATTGGAAACCTTCCTTAACTCCGCCATCCATTCGGGATCGCAGACCCAGCCCTGAGGATTGTCATAATAGGCGTCGATGGCCTGACGATAGGCGCGAACCACCGTTGCCACGTAGAAGACGCTCTTCATGCGTCCCTCGATCTTCAGCGATGCCAGCCCCGCTTCGATCAGCTCCGGAATGTGCTCGATCATGCACAGGTCCTTGGAATTGAAGATGTAAGTACCGCGGTCATCCTCTTCCACGGGGAAATATTCGCCGGGCCGCTTTTCTTCCATCAGCGCGTACTTATAGCGGCAGGGATGCGCGCAGAGGCCCTGGTTTGCGCCGCGCTCCGTCATGAAATTGGACATGAGGCAGCGACCGGAATAGGAAATGCACATAGCTCCGTGAACGAAGGCTTCGATCTCCATGGAATCGGGCAGCATTTCCCGGGTGGTACGAATTTCCTCCAAGGACATTTCCCGTCCCAGAACCACCCGTTTGACCCCCTGCTTGTGCCAGAACGCCGCCGTACGGTAGTTGGTAGTGTTGGCCTGAGTGCTGAGATGAATCTCACGCCCCGGCAGCTTTTCCATCACCAGGGAGATGATCCCCGCATCGGAGATGATGTAGGCATCGAAGGGAATGTGGGCGATTTCGTCCAGATACTTCTCCAACTGAGGGAAATCGTAATTGTGGGCGAAAATGTTCAGCGTCAGGTGCACCTTTTTTCCTCGCTCATGAGCGTAGGCGACGCCCTCCTCCATCTCTTCCACGGTGAAGTTCTTCGCACCTGCCCGCAGTCCGAACAGTTCGCCTGCGAAATACACCGCATCCGCTCCGTAATCGATGGCGATCTTCAGTTTTTCCAGGTCGCCGGCCGGAGCCAGCAATTCAATTTTCTTCATTCTCATTCTCCATTGTGTGTTCATACTCCCATTGGGTTCGCACCAGCTGCGGATCCTGTACCGTGGTAATGGCCAAACCATCCCCTACGGCCAATACCGCAGTGAGCAATCCTTCCTGATGGGTCAGATAGTCCAGATAGCGGCGGAGGCGGCGAACGATGGTCCGATGCTTCCGCTTTTTCTTTCCCGGCGCTTCGAAGACATCGGAAGCCGTCAGTCCCTTGAACAGCACGTTGTCGGAGGCAACGATGCAGTCCCTGGCCATCATGGGGAGACAGAGCTCCCAGAATTCCAGGTAGTGGCCCTTCCCCGCGTCGATAAAGATGAAATCGTACGGCTGTGATTCTTTCGTCCACTGGGAGGAAAGGCCGACCAGTACATCTCTAGCGTCGCCTTCCAAAACGGTAACCCGCTGGCTCAGCCCGGCGTCGGCGATGTTTGATCTGGCTCTCTCCACCATATCCGCCGCAGATTCGATGGTAGTCACCCGGGCTTCGGGTGCCCACGTTCCGAAGCAGATCGCCCCGTATCCCACGGCTGTTCCGATCTCCAGAATGTTTTGAGGCTTACGGAGCAGAACGAGCTGCTGCAGAAGCGGCTCCGTCTCTCCCAGAAGAATGGGAACCATGGCTTCCTGGCTTCGTTCCCGCAGCGCCCTGAGAAATGGGTCGGGTTGATCATACAGATTCTGAATGTATTCCGCCGTTTCCGGCACGGTGATGTTTCTCGTTTCCATGGGATTTCCTAAATACCGAAGGCCTGTTTGTACTCGTTCTTATAGATCAGGAACTGCTGGCTGTTGGTGGCGAATTTATGCGTTCCGTCCTTCTCCTTGCTCAATACGTAATAGATGTAATCCGTATCCTCCGGATACAGCACCGCTTTGATGGAAGCCTCGCCCGGAGAACAGATCGGTCCCGGCGGCAGTCCGTCGATCTGATAGGTGTTGTACGGCGAATCCACTTCCAGATCGTCGTAGGTCAGGAATTGCTTCTGTTCGCCCAGAGCGTACTGCACCGTGGCATCGATCTGCAGCTTCATACCGATGTCCAAACGATTATAGATGACGCTGGCTACGACGGGCCGTTCGCTGTCTACCCGGGTCTCCCGTTCGATCAGAGAAGCGATGGTCATGATCTCGTTGATATCCATGCCCAGCTCATCGACTCTGGCATACATTTCTTCCGTGAATACGCTGTCCAGCTGGCGCAGCATGCGGTCGATGATATCGTGCTCGCTGGCCGTCGTAAAGACATCGTAGGTGTTGGGATACAGATACCCCTCCAGCCGATTCTTCCCGTCGGGAGCATCCTTCAAAAACCGGTAGTTGAACTGGCCGCTTTCGACCTCCTTCTGGAACAGATCTGTATTGATCAGTCCATCCGCAGCCAGCTTGTCCGCCGTTTCAGCGACGGTCAAGCCCTCGGGAATGGTAAAGCGAACGGTATTGACCGTTCCGGCCACCAGAAGATCCATGATCTGCGTCATGGTCATGGATGGAGACAGCGTGTATTCCCCCGCCTTGTACTTTCCGTCCATGCCCTTCAGCTTCGATTGGAGCTTAAAGCTGTCCGCGCTTTCGATGATGCCGCTTTCCACCAGGATCGTTCCGATACCGTTGGTTGTGGTACCGCTGGGAATAGTGACGGTAACGGATGCCGTGTCGGTGGGATCCAACGCTTTGTCAGCGCTGCCCATGACCATGGAAAAGCCCACCGCACCTGCGGCGATGATGGCCACCAGAAGGATCACGGCGATCAGAAGCCCGTTTCCTCTTTTCTTTCGTCTCTTATTGCTCATAGTCTGCGTCTCTTTTCTTCTCTAATCCACGTTTGATGAAAAAAGAACCGAGATGCTCCCGGTTCTCTTTGAAATGCTATTTTGCTCTTCCCAGGTATTCGCCGCTTCTGGTATCGATCTGAACCATTTCGCCTTCTTCGATGAAGATGGGAACCTGAATGACAGCACCGGTTTCTACGGTGGCAGCCTTGGTTACGTTGGTGGCGGTGTTTCCTTTCACACCAGGCTCCGTTTCAATGACCTTCAGGTTTACGAAGTTGGGAGCTTCTACCAGGAAAGCAGAACCCTTGTAGAACTTGATGGTGGCGATGTCGTTTTCTCTCAGGAACTTGATGGCCTCTTCCACCTGTTCCTGATTCAGAGCTACCTGATCGAAGGTTTCCTGATCCATGAAGTAGTACAGTTCACCGTCGTTATACAGATACTGCATCTGCTTCGTTTCGATGTGTGCCTTGGGGAATTTGTCGTCCGGGTTGAACGCTTCTTCTCTGGTGGCTCCGGTCAGGATGTTCTTGTACTTGGTACGAACGAAAGCAGCACCCTTACCAGGCTTAACGTGCTGGAAATCGATAACTACATGCGGGTCGCCGTTGATGTCAAAGGTTACGCCCTTTCTGAAATCACTTGCATAAATCATAAAAAATCCCTCCGTTGTCTCGCCCTGAGCACAGGGCATCTTTCAAATTCGCGCTATCTTAAAGGATGATCAATTCCTTATTCGACTTAACTTTGTTTATTATACCAGAAGATGTGACAATTGCCAAGTCCTCAATTCTGACTCCGAACTTCTTTGGCAAATATATTCCCGGTTCGACGGTGACCGTCATCCCTTCCCGGAACGTTCCTCGGCCTCGGGGGCTCATGGTAGGCGCCTCGTGGATCTCCAGACCCACGCCGTGACCTGTGCCGTGACCGAAATACGGGCCGTAGCCGGCCTCTTCGATGATGTCTCGGGCAAATCGATCACCCTCCGCCCAGCCGATCCCTGCCTTCAGGTTCTGCAGCACAGCCTCCTGAGCGCGGCGAACGATCTGATAGATCTCCTTCTGCTCTTCGGAGACGTGACCGATGGCCACGGTCCGCGTCATATCGGAACAGTAGCCGTCCACGACGCAGCCGAAGTCCATGGTGACGAAATCTCCCGGTTCCATCTCCTTGTCGCTGGGCTCCCCGTGGGGCAGCGACGTTCTGGCTCCGGAGACGCAGATCGTGGGAAACGACAGCCGCTGTGCGCCATTGCTCTTCAGAAACATTTCGATTTCCAACGCTCCCTGCTTCTCCGTCATCCCCGAGTGAAGGACGGTCAGCATATGGGAAAAGCAACGGTCCGTCAGGGCGATGGCCCGTTCCATGGCAGCCAGCTCCGTCTCATCCTTTATGATGCGAATCTCTTCGATCAAACCGCTGGCGTCCTTCCATGTGCTGTGAGGCAGTGCCGCCTGCAGCTGTTTCAGATCGGACACCGTCAGTACGCTTTCCTCCACGCCCATGGATTTTACGCCGATCTTTTTGACCACATCCCAGAGGGAGTTTCCCGTATCTGTCATGATGACAGTGAATAGCGGCTCGCAGGCATCCTTCACCGCTTCGATGTATCGAAAATCGGTGATCAGATAATTCTCCTGCTCCGTCAGCAGAACGAAGACATCAGAGGACGGAAATCCGGTCACATAGCCCTGATTTTCACGCTTGGAGAGCCAGAGTCCTTCGATTCCCCGTTCCTTCATGGCACTGCGAACCCGTTGAATCCGGTTTACATAAATTTGATTATTGTCCAACTCGAATCACTTCTCCTAAGATCTTATACACCTCGGAAATCACCTGGGTAAACGCATATTCCGACTGCATGTACTGGGCAGCCAGCGGATCGGACATGACGATCTGATACAGAGCCTGCAGCTCCGTCATGCCGTCTTTGTCCATCTGTCCGGTCAGCATCTGCTGGGTCTGCACGGCCATGTTCTTATCCTGAAAATCGTTGATCATTTTGCTCAGATCTGCATTTTCATTGATCTTCGCCTTCATATCCAGATAGTGCTTGTATTCCTGAGACTCCTTCAGTGCCCTCGCCAGTTCGTGGGCCTTATCGTATACGTTTTCCACTGCTTGCGTTCCTCCAAATTATACTTCCATGAAAATAGGCAGGATGACCGGACTTCTCTTGGTCACCTGGTAGATATAATCCCGCAGATCGTCGCGAACCAGGTTTTTCATGGTGTTCCAGTCGCGGGTTCCTTCCACGCGGCAAACCTGCAGACGGTCGAAGGCAATCCGACGCATCTGTTCGATGAGATCTTCAGCCTCGCGCACGTAGACAAAGCCTCGGGAAATGATATCCGGTCCGGAAACCACTTCTCTCGTTGCCCGATCCATACTGACAGCCACGATGATCAGGCCGCCCTCCGACAGCAATTTGCGGTCGCGGAGCACGATGTTTCCCACATCTCCGACACCCAGTCCATCCACCATGATGGGCTGGCAGGGGATATCCTCTTTCTTCTTCTCCGCCTTATTGGGGCTGACGGCCAATACCTCGCCATTGTCCATGATGAAGATGTTCTCTTTTTTCATGCCCAGCTCACCGGCGATCAGAGCGTGCTGACGCAGATGTCGGTATTCTCCGTGAACGGGAACGAAGTACTTGGGCTTCAACAGAGAATGGATCAGCTTCAGCTCTTCCGCACAGGCGTGTCCCGATACGTGAATGTCGGCGATATCGCTGTAGATCACTTCCGCGCCCTTTTCAAACAGCTTATTGACTACGTTGGAAATGGTCTTTTCATTTCCGGGAATGGGGCTGGAAGAAAGAACCACCACGTCGCCACGCTTGATCTGTACCGCCTTGTGGTCGTTGGTCGCCATGCGGGACAGGGCCGACATAGGTTCACCCTGGCTTCCGGTGGTGATGATCACCAGTTCGGAATCCTTCACGTGACGGATCTTATTGATGTCCAGCAGCGTTCCTTCGGGAACCTTGATATATCCCAGTTCCATGGCCAGGTTCACTACGTTTACCATGGAACGGCCGGAAATGGCTACCTTTCTCTTATACTGCACCGCCGTATCGATGATTTTCTGCACGCGGTGGATGTTGGAGGAGAAGGTCGCCACCAGAATGCGGGAGCTGCAGTTGCGGAAGATGTTTTCCAGAGTAACGCCTACCGTTCGTTCCGACGGCGTGTAGCCCTTTCTCTCCGCATTGGTGCTGTCCGCCATCAGGAGCAGAACGCCTTCGTTTCCGATCTCCGCCAGACGGTGAAAATCGATGGGCGGTCCCTCCAGCGGCGTATAGTCGATCTTGAAGTCGCCGGTGTGGAAGATCTTTCCCACCGGTGTGTCGATGCAAAGGCAGATAGCGTCAGCGATGGAATGGGTGGTTCGGATGGTCTCCACCGTAAAGGCTCCCATCTTTACCTTGTCTCCGGGACGCACTACCTTCAGCTTCGCTTTCAGATTGTGTTCCTTTAATTTGTTTTCCACCAGTCCCAGGGTCAGACGGGTTCCGTAGATCGGAAGATTGATCTCGCTGACCAGGTACGGGATGGCTCCGATATGATCTTCATGTCCGTGAGTAATGATCATACCGCGGATTTTCTCACGATTCTTAATCAAATAGGAAAAATCGGGGATGACGATATCGATGCCGTACATCTCGTCGTCAGGGAACGACATCCCGCAGTCGATGATGACGATATCATCCTTGTATTCCAGAACGGTCATGTTCTTACCGATTTCATTCAGACCGCCCAACGGAATGACGCGAAGGGGACATCCTTCCTTTTTTCTCACTGTTCTTCTCAAATTATTACGTCCTTTCCCGGCAATCACCAGGAGGCGATCGTGGTTAAATGACTATTTAACCACGACGTTCAGCAGTTTTCCAGGTACGGAAATGACCTTGACGATCTGCTTGCCTTCCAGCAACGCCTTAACTTTTTCTTCACTCATTACGACCTGGGCGAAGGCTTCCTTGTCCAGACCGGCAGGAGCTTCCACTCTCTCCTTTACCTTGCCGTTGATCTGAACAACAACTTCTACGGTATCCTGTACCATAGCACTTTCGTCGTAGGTCGGCCACTGTTCATGGTATACCAGGTCTTCATGACCCAGATGCTCCCACATTTCTTCGCAGATATGGGGAACGAAGGGAGACAGCATCAGAACCAGCTTTTCCGCGCAGTCTCTCAACAGACCGAGGTTGACGTCATCCAGCTCCTTGTAACGGTACATTTCGTTGACCAGCTCCATGATGGCGCTGATGGCCGTATTGAAGTTGAAGCGGATGGAGATGTCATCGGTCACTCTCTTGATTACGGTGTTCAGTTTATATGCCAGCTGCTTGTCGTTCTTTCCTTCCAGCTTGTACTTGGCCGGGATTCCCAGAGTCATTTCCGCCAGCTCGTAGATCAGGCGGTAGACGCGGTTCAAGAAGCGGTAGCTTCCTTCCACACCGGTATCGGACCATTCCAGTTCCTTTTCCGGCGGAGCGGCAAACATGATGAACAGACGGGCCGTATCGGCGCCGTACTTTTCGATGATATCCTCGGGGCTGACAACGTTTCCTACGGATTTGGACATCTTGGTTCCGTCCTTCAGAACCATACCCTGGGTCAGCAGGTTGGTGAAGGGTTCATCCACGGAACACAGGTCCAGATCGTACAGAACCTTTGTGAAGAACCGGGAGTACAGCAGATGAAGGATGGCGTGTTCCACGCCGCCGATGTACTGATCCACTGCCATCCAGTAGTCGCTCTTCTTTCTGTCGTAGGGAACCTTGTCGTTTCTGGCATCGCAGTAGCGCAGGAAGTACCAGGAGCTGTCCATGAAGGTATCCATGGTATCCATCTCTCTGGTGGCCTTGCCGCCGCAGTGCGGGCAGGTGGCTTCCGCAAAAGTCTTGGACGTGGTCAGCGGAGATTCTCCCTTGCCGGTGAATTCCACATCGGTAGGCAACAGGATCGGCAGGTTTTCTTCCTTTTCCGGAACCCAGCCGCACTTTTCACAATAGACCATGGGAATGGGGCAGCCCCAGTATCTCTGGCGGGAGATCAACCAGTCTCTCAGACGGAAGTTGACAGCCTTCTTGCCGATGCCCTTCTCTTCCATCATGGCGATGATCCTCTCGATGGCCGGCAGATTGTCCATACCGTTGAATTCGCCGGAGTTGATCAGCTTTCCTTCCGCTACGAAGGCCGCTTCCAGATGGTTCAGATCGATGTCGGAGCCTTCGGGCGGTTCCACTACGGGAATGATGTCCAGATCGTATTTCTTCGCAAAGTCGAAGTCGCGCTCATCGTGAGCCGGTACGCCCATAACGACGCCGGTACCGTAATCCATCAGGACATAGTTGGCTAGATAGATGGGAATTTTCTTTTCCGTAATGGGATTGATGGCGTATCTTCCGGTGAATACACCTTCTTTTTCCAGGGTGGTGGAAGAACGGTCGATATCGCTGAGGTGCTGGAGACGATCCATGAATTCTTCTACGGCAGCTTCATTTCCGCCGCCCTTGACCAGTTCCTTGGCAAAGGGATGCTCCGGAGCCAGAACCATGAAGGTCGTTCCGAAGATGGTATCGGCGCGGGTGGTGAACACGGTCATTTCCAGATCCATGTTTTCCACCTTAAAGGTGATCTCCGCGCCCTCGGATTTTCCGATCCAGTTCTTCTGCATGGTCTTTACCTTGGAAGGCCAGCCTTCCAGCCGGTCCAGATCAGTCAGAAGACGATCCGCATAGTCGGTGATCTTCAGGTACCACTGGGACAATTCTTTCTTTCCTACGGGAGTCTTGCAGCGCTCGCAGTGACCGTCTACTACCTGTTCATTGGCCAGTACGGTCTGGCAGGAGGGACACCAGTTGACGGGATTCTTTTTCTTATAGGCCAGTCCCTTGTTGAAGAACTGGATGAACAGCCACTGCATCCACTTGTAGTATTCGGGCAGGCAGGTAGCCACTTCTCTGTCCCAATCGTAGCTGAAGCCCAGTTCCTTCAGCTGGCTCTCCATTTCGGCGATGTTTTCCGTGGTCCACTTGGCCGGATGAATACCGTGCTTGATGGCGGCGTTTTCCGCCGGCAGTCCAAAGGAGTCGAATCCGATGGGGTGAAGTACGTTATAGCCCTGCATCGTCTTGAAACGGGCTGCCACGTCACCGATGGAGTAGTTGCGCACGTGACCCATGTGCAGCTTTCCGGAGGGGTACGGGAACATTTCCAGCAGGTAATATTTTTCCTTGCTTTCATCTTCGGTTACTTTGAATACGTTCTTCTCCGCCCATTTATTCTGCCACTTCTTTTCAATCGCTTTAAAATCATACTGCTGTTGCATTGTGTTTCCTCTTTTCTGCTATTCTTCCGTAACTTCGAACTCTACGTGGGGACAGTCACCCCAAAGCCTTTCAATATTGTAATGCGCTCTCTTCTCTTCCGTAAATACATTGACGATCACGTCGTCAAAGTCCATCAGGATCCATCCGGTATTTCCCTTGCCCTCCGTATTTCTGCCAAAGACTTCTTCCTTTGCCAGCCGATCCTCCACTTCGTCGCAGAGAGCGGCAACCTGGCGATCGTTCATACCGGAAGCGATGACCAGATAATCCGCAAACGACGCTCTTCCGGTCACATCCAAAACTACGATGTCCTGTCCTTTTTTGCCGTCCAGTGCTTTTGCGGCCAATACAGCGATTTCTCTGTTATTCATGGAATCTCCTTTCTTTCACGACGGCTCGCACCGCCCGTTTTTTCTATGAGATCCTCCGCCGCTTCCAGCGTTCGGGGATCCAGATCCTGCCCCTGGCTCCGGACGTACTCAATGGTCCGCTGCAGAGACATGAGACAGGCTTTGTCCAGATTTTGTTCTGACATGGCGCGCAAATCGTTCACGCCGGGATAGCTGCGGTTGGGTTCGATGGCATCCGCCAGAAAGATGATCTTCTCCAGAAGGGACATTCCCTTCCGCCCCGTGGTGTGAAACCGGACGGCGTTCAGCATGTCTTCGTC
>JAGATO010000161.1 GCA_017621195.1 Bacillota bacterium
CCGCTTACGCGGATGATTCAAATCTGTCGCCAATGGCGACACCTCAACTCTTCACTATTCATTATTCATCATTCATTATTCATTATAAAGAAAGGAAGTCATCCTATGCTGAAAAATATTCCTTCTATCCTCTCTCCCGAGCTGCTGAAAGTCCTGTGCGAGATGGGACACTCCGACCGCATCTGCATCGGTGACGGCAACTTCCCCGGCGCCGCCATGGCCAAGGCCAAGAACGCCATCTTCCTGCGGGCCGACGGTCACGGCATCCCCGAGCTGCTGGACGCCATTTTGACCGTCATGCCGCTGGACACCTACGTGGAGACGCCTGCCATGCTGATGGAAAAGATGGACTGCGACAAGGATCTGGAGATTCCCGTCTGGGACACCTACAAGGACGTCATCGCCAAGCACGACGAGCGCGGCGGCGCTGCTGTGGGCAACTACGAGCGTTTTGAATTCTATGAGCAGGCCAAGGATTGCTATTGCATCCTCCAGTCCGGCGAAACCGAGATCTACGCCAACATCATCCTGCAGAAGGGTGTTATTAAGTAATGACGCAAAGCAGACCCTGTTTCGCCAACAGGGTCTGTTGATTTAAAGGAACAACCATCGAATTCGGAGGTGACACCCATGAAAAAGCAGTTCTCGTTTACCATTCTGTTCCTCATGCTGGCCCTTTTGACTGCCTGTCATAACGCAGCGCCCATTGCGGAACCGGCTGCGCCGGAACTGCCGGTCGTGGAAGTGTTCACGCCGGAAAGTCCATATGGACAAACATTCTATTTCAAAGAAGCCCTGTGCCTGAACTCACAAATTAGTGTTTCCAGCTATGACGGTTTTATCCCCCTGGCGTTTCAGTTTCTGGAAGACGGACGCTTTCTGATCGATGGCAAAGAGACTTCTCAGCCGGAAGATCTTCAGCTCACACAAAAAAATTTCGATGAACTGTTTTATCTGGTCAACAGAGAAGATGCTGCCGCGTGGCGAACGGCGAATGTCCGGGCCTGGTCTGTCTGGTACCGAGACCGGGAGAATTTTGTTTTGATGCAGCAGCGGGATGGAACCTATTTGATCGCCCGCAGCTATGGTCAATCGCTCAATCCGCACTTCTCCCATGTGTTCCTCACCTCTGATGTTCCCAGCGAAAGCAACGGTAAAATTCTCTGGTACGGACCGGAAAAGGCCGCGGAGATTCCTACCTCCACAGAGCTGCAGGATGACAGCGTCTACATTTCTACAGAGTGCCTGACGAATACCTCCACGACAGTTTTTCGGGACGCTGACACCTTGCGCTACTATACCATCGAAGACGGTGCGTTTGTGCATACCATTCGCTGGTGGAGGGAAGAACGGGGCCGAAGAGATCTGGGAGACCGAAACTGGCAGTCTTTGCCGTGGACCCAGGAGGAATGGCAGGGGAAGCCCTATTACGAGGCGTTGACGCAGCGATTTGATATTTCTATGAAAGACTGGCGGTATCTGAAGTTAGCGTCCAATGAGTATTTGCTCTCGTCCGGGGATGTGTTGATTCTGTGGGACGGAGACAACGCCTATCGTCTGGAACAGATGGACGGCATCGGCCCAGCCCGATGGGCTTACATGGACAAAACCGATTGGCAGCATCTGCCTGTGGAACTGTCTTTTACCGGCGAGTACGACGAATTGTGGCTGACCTGTGAGGGCGGCTCCATGGGAGGTGCCTTCGTCTATAAAAACGAAGATCGTTTTGACTACAATCTTTCGACATCAGATAACAAAAACATCATCTATTGGACACCGATGAACGATGACGGCTCCCGGGCAAGCGAGGGTGTGATACAATTTACACTTCTGAAGGGCGATGCCATGTTCATCGGTGACTTGGATGAGGATGACATTTTCCTGACCGGCACCATTACACTGAAGCTTCGTGGAACAGACTATAAAACCGTTCGGATCGATGTGGATCGCGAGCTGCCGGAAGATGTGTCCATCGAAGTGCTGGACTACGAGGGAAAGACCCTGACACAAAAATAGCAGTTCTACTTCCAGGACCCG
>JAGATO010000162.1 GCA_017621195.1 Bacillota bacterium
CGAAGGTGACCTTGCTGACCGTGAGCTTGCCGCGTTCGATGTGTTCGAACACGCCGACCCAGAACGAATTTTCAAAGTATACCGTCAGCTTTCCATAGTTGTTGTCCATGACGAAACCCTCCTTATGATATTAGGATGATCGCAGGAACGGACAACCCGGAGGGGAAGGTTACTTACCTGAGCGTTTCGGCTCAGACGGCTGGGCTACCTACCAGCTCTAACACACCGAAGCGGTGTGCGTTGCGTTTTTATCCTGTGATGATTTATATACGGCGCATCTGTGCGCAATATATCGAATCGAACTCCTTGACCCTCTGGCGGTTGAGGTCATCGTCGTAAATGTCGGATTCGTAATATCTTCCGCCTTTGGCCTCCGACAGATAGCCGGGGATCAGCTCCATGCCCATGAAGGCCGGGTAATTGCTGCCGTTTTCATCGGTGATTCCCCAGACGGAGGCTTCCCGAAATCCGAATTGGGGATAGTATTCCGGTCTTCCGAAGAAGAGAATGGCACCGAAGCCCATTCGGGTCGCCTTTTGTATCATGGCGCGGATCAGAGCCTTTCCCACACCTTTTCTCTGGTATTCAGGCAGTACACTGATGGGTCCGAAATTCAGAACGGGAATGGTACGCTCAGCGGTGATAACCCGGGCGTGGCTACAGATAATGTGACCCACAAGGATGGCGTCGGCTTCGGCCACCAGACTTAATTCACAAATCCCATCGCGCTTTCTCAGCTCGTGAACCATCCAGTGCTCGTAGGGGCAGCCGATGCCGCCCTGTTCGATTCGACCGGGATAGGAAAACGCGGCTCTGGTGATTTCTTCGACTCTTCGGTAATCCTTTGGTTCTTCGTTACGGACCAAAATATCCATGACCATTTGTCCCGTCCTTTCTTGTTTCGCGTTTCTCGTTGGTTTCATGTGATGCGCTTCGTAGGTGCTCCGCCGTAGAAACAGTTGCTCCGTCGCAGAAACGGTCGCAGCGGCAAGCGGCGCCGATGCGTCGCGATTGCTGAAACCTCGCAGTATCGATGCGCCGCAATTCGCGGCTCATACGTGGACGCTACGCAACGCGATATCACCATTATATACAATTATACACAATGAAACGTCAACATGCAATGCTCTGTCCGGCGGAAACGGTGGCGCGCCAATGCTCTGCACGACGCTCAGAAAACGGTCGTCTGTAAAAAATTGGCAAAAAATATTTCGAATTGTCGTAAAAATCAGATTGACGGCGGATAGAAGGGATGTTACAATATGATTACAAAGAGCTGGAAACGTTCCCGGTAACGTTTTCGAACCGAACCGACCGAACTTAACCGAACCGAGCAAAACTAAACCGAACAAAACTAAACTGAATCGAACGGAAAGAGACATAACACGCGGATAAAAACAATTGAGATAGACACAATAGAGTGAGAAATGAGGCGGAGCGGATGACGACAATCAAGGATATTGCGGAGCGCTGCAGCGTATCTGTCAGCACGGTGTCGAGAGTCCTGAACGATCACCCGGATGTCAGCAGTACGGTGCGAGAACGCGTTTTAAAAGTGATAGATGAAGTTCATTATGTGCCCAACAGCAGTGCCAGAGATCTGGTGAAAAGTCAGTCCGACGATATCGGGCTGGTGGTTCGCGGCATGGGAAATTTCTTCTTTGCGGAGATGATCCCTACCATTGAGACTGCCATCGCAAAAGCCGGCTATACGCTGCTGACCCATCAGATCAACTCGGAAGACGACGAGCTGAGGGCCGGTGCGGAGCTGGTACGGTCCAAGAAATTAAAAGGTCTGATCCTGTTGGGTGGATGTTTTGATTACGGAAAAGAACAGATCGCGGTACTGGATGTGCCGTTTGTCTGCTGTTCCTTCGGAAACAGCTTTGGTAAGCTGAAAGAAACCCAGTATTCGTCGGTCACCATCGACGACCAGCTGGAGGCTCGACGGGCGGTGGAGTATCTGATCGCCCACGGACATCGAAAGATCGCCATCCTGTTGGATTCTACCTGTGACAGTTCCATCAGCGAACTGCGGTATCTGGGTTATTGTCAGGCGCTGAAAGTGGCGGGAATACCGCTGGATGAGGAATTGGTTCAGGAAACCGGAAATTTCAGTATGGAGGCGTCCTACGACGGTATGAAGCAGCTGTTGAACAGAAGGGACGATTTCACGGCGGTGTTCGTCATCGCTGATACCATGGCCATGGCTGCCATGCGGGCGCTGTACGAGGGAGGAAAACGGGTTCCGGATGACTGTTCGGTCATCGCCATCGACGGCATTTCCATGTCGGCCTACTTCGTACCGACGCTGACCACGCTGGTTCAGCCGAAGCGGGAGATGGGGGAAGAATCGGTCAGAATTTTGATCGATATGATCGAGAAAAGATCGAAGAACCGCCATGTGATTCTGCCTACGGAGGTTCGGTCGGGAGAGAGCGTACGGCGAATGAAATGAAGCGGGGAAACGACTGGAGTGATTCGGATGAGGGTGCCGGATCGAACGGATGACACAGGTTTTTACATCGGTTGTGATGTGAAAATATATGCACACTAAATTTCAGATGGAATTTAAAGGAGGAAATGAAAAATGAAGAAAGCACTTGCAATTCTGCTGGCATTGGTTCTGTGCATGGGACTGATGGTTGGCTGCGGCGGCGGTTCCGGAGATTCCGGAGAATCGGAAAGCGGTTCCGTATACTTCCTGAACTTCAAGCCGGAACAGGATGAACAGTGGAAGGCTATCGCTGCTGCTTACACCGAAGCTACCGGTGTACCCGTAGAAGTGGTAACCGCTGCATCCGGTCAGTACGAAACCACTCTGATGGCTGAAATGGGTAAGGAAGCTGCCCCCACGCTGTTCCAGGTAAACGGTCCCAACGGACTGAAGAACTGGGTGGACTACTGCTATGATCTGTCCGGTTCTGACATCTACAGCCACCTGACCAGCGATGATTTCGCTCTGTTCAACGAGGCCGGTGAAGTATCCGCCGTTTCCTACGTTATCGAGTCCTACGGAATCATCACCAACAAGACTCTGCTGGCAGAAGCCGGCTACACCGTAGACGACATCAAGTCCCTGGCTGACCTGAAGGCCGTTGCTGAAGACATCACCGCAAGAAGCGCTGAACTGGGCTTCTCCGCATTCTCTTCCGCCGGTATGGACGGTTCTTCCGACTGGAGATTCAAGACCCATCTGGCAAACCTGCCGGTCTGGGCGGAATACCAGGCTGAGGGAATCGGTACCACCGACGCCATCAAGGGAACTTACCTGGACAACTACAGAGAAGTATGGGATCTGTACATCAACAACAGCACCTGCGATCCCTCTCAGCTGTCCGCTAAGACCGGCGACGACTCCAGAAATGAATTCCTGGCTGGCGAAGCTGTCTTCTTCCAGAACGGTTCCTGGGAATACGGTAACTTAGTCGGCGAAGGAAAGTTCGCTGAAGAAGATCTGACCATGATCCCCATCTACTTCGGATACGGCGATGAAGCAAATCAGGGCCTGTGCACCGGTACCGAAAACTACTGGTGTGTCAACAAGAACGCTTCCGAAGCTGACATCGAAGCGACTCTGGCATTCATCAACTGGTGCGTAACCGAAGACGCTGCTGAAATGGCTGAATCCTTAGGTTTCGTCATTCCTTATGACACTGCAGTAGAATCCAACAATCTGTTCGTCAAGATCGCCAATGAAATGGTAGCTGAAGGAAAGACTCCGGTTTCCTGGAACTTCCCGACCATGCCTTCCGAAGAATGGAAGAACGGTGTTGGTACTGCTCTGACCGCATACGCTGCTGATCAGACCGATGCGAACTGGGACGCTGTCGTTTCCGCATTCGTAGACGGCTGGGCAAGTGAATATGCTCTGCTGGCTGAATAGTCACGCAACACACACGTTTTGGAATGAGGGGCCCAGCGCCCCTCATTTCTTCAACTGAATGAAAGCGATGTATATGAAAGTGAGGGAGATGCTATGGAAAAAGCACTGAAAAAGTGGTTTCCCGTCTTCGTGCTGCCCACGTTTGCAGCGTTTATCATCGGCTTTATTTGGCCGTTTTTCCAAGGCCTGTACTTATCCTTATGCAGATTTACAACCGTAAATAACGCGCAGTTTGTCGGCCTTTCCAACTTTGTTAAAGCTCTTACGGACACCACCTTCAAGGATTCGTTCTTCTTTACCGTATCCTTCGCCGTGGTCTCTACCGTTGTCATCAACGTCCTGGCCTTTGCGGTAGCCCTGGCGCTGACACGTTCCATCAAAGGAACGAACATATTCCGCACTGTATTCTTTATGCCGAATCTGATCGGCGGTATCGTTTTGGGTTACATCTGGCAGATCCTATTCAACTGCGTTCTGTCCCTCCTGGGCAAGCAGCTGTTAAGCTTAAATACAACGGCCGGCTATTGGGGCCTGATCATCCTGATGGCATGGCAGCAAATCGGTTACATGATGATCATCTATGTGGCAGGTCTGCAGAATGTTCCGCCGGAACTGGTGGAAGCTGCGGAGATCGATGGAGCCACGCCGCTGCAGACCCTGTTCAGAATCAAGCTGCCCATGGTCATGCCCTCCATCACCATCTGCCTGTTCTTAACCATCACCAATTCCTTCAAGCTGTTTGACCAGAACCTGGCGCTGACCGCCGGTGAACCGGCCCACGCCACGGAAATGCTGGCTCTGAACATCTACAATACCTTCTACGCCCGCTCCGGTCCCCAGTGGAAGGGCATCGGTCAGGCGAAGGCTGTGGTATTCTTCGTATTGGTTATCTGCATCGCGCTGAGTCAGCTGCGTGCGACCCGTTCCAAGGAGGTGCAGCAGTAATGAAACAAAAGAGAAACGCCGGATCCGGCCTGGGCTGGACCATTTTCTTCTCCATCGTGTGCGCCCTGTACATGTACCCCATCATCATGGTGGTTCTGAACTCCCTGAAGCAGGAGCGCTTCATCAGTACCTCTACGGCGTTCCAGCTGCCGACGGCGGACACGCTTGCCGGGCTTGAGAACTACATTACGGCCATCAAATCCAACGGCTTTTTGCAGAGTC
>JAGATO010000012.1 GCA_017621195.1 Bacillota bacterium
CGACGTATCCTACGAGATCATCAACGATGTTCCATCCTTCCAGAACCGGGGTGAGAGAGTGGCCTGGTTTGAAGAGCGAACCGGAAATAAGAGCAAAGCCGGTACGGGGATTACGGAAGCGTCCTTCTTCACCGGCGACCGCGTGATCTTCGGTCCCGGACCGGGAACGGCTCATCAGTGCAACGAGCGCGTATCGAAGCAGATGCTGGAGGAAGCGGCTCAGATCTACCTGGAAGCCATCCAGAAAGAATGTTTATAACTCATCCGGAGGAAAAAAATCATGAGTGAAAAGAAGCAGATCGGACAGGTAAAGACCATCGATCCGATGATGATCATTATAGGAATTGTATTAGTGGCAGCTCTGGCTACCTGGATCCTGCCGGCAGGTTCCTTTGAACGGGCGGTGGACCCTACCTCCGGTGCGGAGCTGGTGGTTCCCGGTACATACGTGGAAGCGGAGAAGAACCCTATCGGGTTTATGGATTTCCTGATGTCTTTTACGAAGGGAATGCAGAAGTCCGGTAACGTTATCTTCTTCCTGTTGATCGTGGGAGGCGTGTTCGGCGTCATTACGGAGACCGGCGCTTTGGAAGCCGGGATCGGAAACCTGGTGAAGATATTGGGAAACCGTCAGCTGTTGATGGTCCCCATCTGTATCGTAGTGTTTTCCATCATTTCCACCACGGCGGCCTGCAGTGAAGAGTATCTGGCATTTCTGCCGCTGATGTACGCGGCCTGCATTGCCTGCGGCTTCGATTCCATCGTGGCCGTCAGCCTGCTGTGGTGCTCTTCCGCCATCGGCTACGCCGCCGGCGTTGCCAATCCCTTTACCACTGGCATCGCCCACGAAATCGCAGGGTTGCCCACCTTCTCCGGACTGGGACTGCGCGTCGTCCTGCTGGTGGTGCTGAACATCGTGACCATCCTTCACGTGTTCCGCTACGCATCCAAAATCAAGAAAGACCCGACGAAGTCTCCCATGTACGAAATCGACAAGGCCAACGCTACGCCTATCGACATGGACCAGGTACAGAAGCTGACCGGCCGTCAGATCGGCGTGCTTCTGATCTTCATGGGCGGCTTCGTCATGATCGCCGTTCTGGTCATCACCAAGGGATATTACATGGATGAACTGTCGGCCCTGTTCTTACTGATCGGCATCCTCTCCGCTGTCATCGGCGGCATCCGGCCCAACCGGTTCTGCAAGAGTTTCGTGGCCGGTGCCAAGGGCATGGTCTACGCCGGATTCATGGTGGGACTGTGCCGTACGGCAACCAACATCATGAGCGACGCCAACGTGTTCGACACTATCATCAACGCCGCCGGAAATCTGCTGAGCGGACTGAATGACAGCGTTGCCGCCTGCGGTATGTACGTCTTCCAAAACCTGTTCGACATTCTGGTACCCTCCGGCTCCGGTCAGGCGTCCATCACCATGCCTTTCATGGCGCCGTTGAGCGATCTGTTGGGGTTGACTCGTCAGACTTCCGTTCTGGCCTTCCACATGGGTGACGGATTTACCAACTGCATCACCCCCACGTCGGGCTCCTTCATGGCTGCGCTGGCCATGTGCAAGGTTCCCTGGGGGAAGTGGTTCCGCTACATCGCACCGCTGTGGGCCATCTGGGCGGTCATCGCCTGCGTCTTCATGGTAGTCGCCGTGAACATCGGCTACGGACCGTTCTAACCGTTTTGAAGTGAAAAGATTTTTTGCGCGCAAGCTGCTGCACCATCGTCGGACCGGACGGGCCCGGGGAAGGAGCGGCAGCTTCTTTTTTGAGATCGGATAGAGATTTGAGAGCGAATAGAGAAAAAGCCGTAAGAAGCCGCGGGGAATCGCCTTGAAAAGCCGCAGAGGGACGCATATAATAAAAGTACTGTGACAGAGGAATACTGATTCTACAGAACTGAGGAGAAGACCTATGAAAATCGTAGTAGAGCATTTGACGAAGAAATTTCCCAGCCGCAACAAAAACGTCAAGGAGGACGTGGTGGCGGTCAGCGATTTTACGTTTGAAATTCCCGACGGAAAGCTGATCGGGCTTCTGGGGCCGTCCGGCTGCGGAAAGAGCACGGCACTGAACCTGCTGTGCGGGCTGCTGAAGCCTACGGAGGGGAGAATTTATTTCGGCGAGGAGGACGTGACGGACCTGCCGCCGGAGCATCGCGGCGTAGGTATGGTGTTTCAGAATTACGCCCTCTATCCCCATATGACCGTGCGGCAGAACATCGTCTTTCCGCTGGAAAACCGCAAGGGTGCGGATCGGTTGTCTAGAGCCCAGATGGAAGAAAAGGCGCTGGAAGCGGCAAAGCTGGTTCAGATCGACCATCTGATGGACCGCCGACCAAAGGAACTGTCGGGCGGTCAGCAGCAGCGTGTTGCCATCGCCAGAGCGCTGGTGAAGATGCCGAAGGTGCTGCTGATGGACGAGCCCCTGTCCAATCTGGATGCCCGGCTGCGGCTTCAGACGAGAGAAGAGATCCGGCGGATCCAGAAGGAGACCGGCATCACCACCGTCTTCGTGACCCACGACCAGGAAGAGGCCATGAGCATTTCCGATCAGATCGTGGTCATGCGGGACGGAGTGATCCAGCAGATCGGCAGGCCCCAGGACGTCTACGACGATCCGGTCAACCTGTTCGTGGCCAAATTCCTGGGAAACCCGCCCATCAACGTGTTCGAGGGACGCATCGAGGGCGGACGGCTGTTGATCGGAGAAGAAGCGGTTCTCTCCGTGAAGGGATTGCAGGATCAGCCGGTCTGGGTGGGAATCCGCCCGGAGGGCTTCGTGCTCAGCGAAACCGGTGCGCTGACCTGCCGACTGACGGAGGTGGAGGTCATGGGCCGGGATATCACCGTGGTTTCCACGCATCCCAAAAGCCTCAATGTGGAGATCCGCTCCATCATCGACGCGGATCACCAGGAGAGCGTAGGCGAGAGTCAGGTCAGATTCCACGTGAAGCCTCACAAGGTCTTTCTGTTCCACCGCGAGACGGAAGAACGGATCGATTTCGACTGTGACGAACAGTAGGGGAGGGCGCCATGGATAAACGAGGAAAGAAAGGCTGGCTGTACCTGTTGCCGGCAGGCCTGTTTCTGGCCTGCTTCATGGTATATCCGCTGATCGACGTGTTCATCTATTCCTTTGAAGAAGGATACAATTTTGCATCCCAGACGTTTTTCGGTGTGGGTTGGTACAACTATTCCTATGTGCTCCACGATCCGTATTTTCTTCAGGCGGTGAAAAACACCTTCATTCTGGTCATCTTCACCGTTCCCATTTCCACGGGGCTGTCGCTTCTGATCTCCGCGGGACTGAATTCCATCCGGAAGCTGCGGGATCTGTTTCAGACCATCTACTTTCTGCCCTATGTGACCAACACGCTGGCGGTGGGTCTGGTGTTCATGATCCTGTTTCAGAAGACGCCCTACAGCGACGGACTGGTCAACATGCTGCTCAACTGGCTGGGCATGAGCTCGGTGGACTTCATCGACGGTCCCTATTGGGCCAAGATGTTCGTGCTCTGCTTCTATACCGTGTGGGTGGTCATGCCCTTTAAGATCCTGATCCTCACCGGTGCGCTGGCCTCCGTGGACGAGACGTATTACAATGCGGCCCGGGTGGACGGAACGCCGGGATGGCGGATGTTTACCAGGATCACTCTGCCCATGATCTCCCCGTCCCTGTTTTACCTGATCATCACCGGATTCATCGGGGCCTTCAAGTCCTACAGCGACGCGGTGGCACTGTTCGGCACGGATCTGAACGCGGCGGAGATGAACACCATCGTGGGCTACGTTTACGATATGCTGTACGGCAACAGCGGCGGCTATCCGTCCTACGCTTCGGCGGCGGCGATCCTTCTATTTGCCATCGTGCTGACCATCACCTGCATCAATCTGCTGGTCAGCCGGAAGCACGTGTACTACTGAGAGGTGCAGCCATGAAACGATCAATGAAATTTGGAAAACTCCTGACCTACGGGCTGCTGACTCTGTGGGCTCTGGTGGTGCTGTTTCCCTTTTACTGGATGGTCCTGACATCGGTGAAGAGCTACAGTGCCTACAACGGGGAATACATTCCGAAATTCTATACGCTGTCGCCCACGATCCAGAACTATGTGGACGCCTTTACCACGGTTCCGCTGTCGGGATATTTTCTCAATACGGTGATCTTTACCGTGGCGACGACATCAATCATGCTATTCGTCACCGTACTGGCGGCTTTCGCCTTTGCCAGATTGGAGTTCCGCGGAAAGGAACTGATCTTCACCCTGTTTCTGTCGCTGATGATGATTCCCAACGAGCTGGTGGTCATCACCAATTACGTAACCGTGACCAATCTGGAGCTGCGAAATACCTTCCCGGGACTGATCCTGCCGTCGGTGGCGTCGGTGTTTTACATTTATCTGCTGCGGGAAAACTTCGCCCAGATTCCTGATGAGCTGTACTATGCGGCCAAGGTGGACGGGACGTCGGATCTGAAATATCTGACGAAGGTGATGATTCCCATCTGCCGTCCCACCATCGTGACC
>JAGATO010000163.1 GCA_017621195.1 Bacillota bacterium
GAGGACGTCCTGAAGGGGGCGGTGGAAAAGACCCGTCAGATCATCCACGAAAAGAGCATCGCCAAGGGCCGCCTGACCGAAGAAGAGATGGAAGAAACGGCCAAAGTGGTAGGCATCGGCGCCGTCATGTTCAACGAGCTGTCCAATGCCAAGATCAAGGATTACACGTTCAAGTGGGATAAGGTTCTGAACTTTGAAGGAGAGACCGGTCCCTACGTTCAATACACTCACGCCCGGGCAGCCACCGTACTGCGCAGCGCCGAGGATTCCCTGAACCGGGCTCTGGCCGATCCTGCTGCCGTGGACACCGGCTATATCGCCAGCGACAGCGCTTACGAGCTGGCCAAGCTGATCTACCGCTTCCCTCAGGTGGTGGAAGACGCCGGAGAAAAGTACGAGCCTTCCGTGATCACCCGCCACGTGGTGGACATCGCTCAGGCCTTCAATAAGTTCTACCACGACGAGCACATTCTGGTGGACAACGAAGAAGAGAAGATGGCGAAGCTGCTGCTGACCTATGCGGCAAAGCAGACCATCAGAAACGGTCTGGCCCTGCTGGGCATCGCCGCTCCGGAGAGAATGTAAGATGCGTTACGAAGGTATGGTGTACCGCCCGCCCAGCGAGGCCTACAGCCTGATCGTTCAGGTGACCATCGGCTGTTCTCACAACAAATGCACATTCTGTTCCATGTACAAGGAAAAGCAGTTCCGGGTGCGGAAGGTGGAGGAGGTTCTGGAAGACCTGCGGTGGGCGCGGACCGCGTACCGCCGCGTGGATCGGATCTTTCTGGCCGATGGAGATGCTCTCGTCCTGACCAATCCCAAGCTGATGGTGATTCTGGACGAGATCCGACGGCTGTTTCCGGAATGTACCCGAGTGGGTATTTACGCAAGAGCGAAGGACATTCTGCGCAAGACGCCGGAGGAGCTGGCTCAGCTGCGGGATGGCGGGATAAAGATCGTCTATGTGGGCTGCGAATCGGGAAGCGACCGGGTATTGACTCAAATCAATAAGGGAGAGACGGTTGCCGAACTGATCGATGCGGTGCGGCGGGCAGAGGATGCGGGGATCGCCGCCTCGGTGACCTTCATCTCCGGTCTGGCCGGTCCGGAAGGCTGGCAGGAACACGCCGTGGAGACGGGAAAGATGATCAGCACCATGGAGCCGTCCTACGCCAGTCTTTTGACGCTGATGGCCGAACCGGCTGCGCCGCTGTACGACGAGATTCAAAGCGGAAGATTCAAATTGCTCAGCCCGGCCCAGGTGCTGGATGAGACGGAGCTTCTGATCCGGAACATCGACGTGTCGAGAAAGTGCGTCTTCCGTTCCAATCACGCGTCCAATTACCTGTCGCTGAAGGGAGACCTGCCGCGGGATAAGGAAAGCATGCTGGCTCAGATCACCTACGCCAGAAAAAATCTGTCCACCCTGCGGCCGGAATACTTCCGGGCGCTGTAGGGCGTTTCTCAGAAGGTGAACTATGGAAAGTTGAACATCAAAAATCGCTCGGACATGGCGTCCGGGCGTTTTTTCAGTATGACGGGCATGCCGTTTGTCTGTGGTGAAAGTCCACAAGGGGCGTAGTTTGCGACGATCCCGAAAGCAACTTGCAAGGTTCATATCGTGAGGTAAGGGCGAGA
>JAGATO010000164.1 GCA_017621195.1 Bacillota bacterium
CTTCACTTCATCTTCCGCATACAGGTCAAATCGAGAAACCCCGTAGGTCACTTCACGCCGGACGCAGACGAGCCGTCCCATTCCGGGGATTTTCAACCGTCCCTCCTGCAGCGCCTCCTCCACCACGCGGTTGGGTGCCTGAGAATCCATGTTGATCAGAATCCGATCATCGTCACACTGCTTTTCCACTGCAATCAGGTCGTAGCCGGTCTTCCTGTCCGGCCGGACGTCCCTCAGATCCTCCAGATAGACCACAGCCTCCGGCACTAACAGTTCACGACACCTTCCCGTATTCTTCACGTGAACCCTTGTCTTTTCTCCGCCGACGCACACATCGGCGATGAATCGATTGGGTCGGTCCAGAAACGTAGCCCGAACCACTTTGGCATATCGCATCGCATTTCCCCCGCTTTCTGACAAGCTTCTGTTTTGCATTATATCACAGCCGATTCCACGCCTTTGTTACACTTTCGTGACATCCCTGAAATTCGTTGAAAAATATGATAGTCCATACTAAAATAAGGGTAAATAGATATAGTGTGATGTAGTAGAATCATGCAGATAAAGCGACAGCGCGCAAGGGCTTTCGAAGTTGCTGTAAAAACGCCGAATGGAATTCAAAAAACGCTTTTCTGCCACATTCTATGCAACGGAAAAACCCCATATAATATCATTGCGTGTGGATACAAAGTTAGTTAAATGAGTAAGGAAGGTTCAGGAGATGAAACGAAACAACATTTTGAGGATCACCACAATTCTGCTGATCTTGGTACTGACGATGATGACAGCCTGTGGTGCTCCGGAGGGCGAAGAAACTCTGGATGAAAACCAGCTGACGCTGGAATACCTGAAGGGCGACTACACGTCGCAGCTTCTCACCGACGGCGCAGAGCACCTGGTCGGGTCCATCGAATTCAGTACGGCGGAAGACGGCTCCATTCAGCTCATCCTTCATCCCAAGGAAGTATCGGCCACGGCCAACAGCGACGGAACGTACACCGTGAGCAGCTACGTAATCAACCGCGTCCTGTCCATTTCCGATTCTCTATATGCCACCTACATCGGCAGCGCTTCGATTCTGTCCGCATCCGAGTTTCAGCTGACCGTTCAGGCTGACTACGAAGCGCAGGACGCGACCTTCGATGAATACGGCGATTACATCCTGTACGATGTCTACGTGCTGGAGGATCAGGTTCTCCTGGCCCTCTACAACCCAAGCTACGTCCTTCCCCAGCCGGAGGCGAAATAGCGTCGTTGAATACGAAACAAAAAACGACAGACCGCCTGTTTTCGAGGCTCATGCCCCGGGACCAGGCGGTCTTTTTTATGGCGTGTTCACGCCCATGATCGTGTGTCTACTCATACCGCAGCGCTTCGATGGGGTCCAGCTTCGCCGCACGCCGGGCCGGATAGATGCCGAAGAACATGCCCACGATGGCCGAAAATCCCACGGCAATCACGATTACCAGCGGATTCATGGTAAAGCCCACGCCGGCCACGGTCATGCCGATTGCCGCAATGCCGACACCCAGAACCGTACCGATCAGCCCGCCCAGGGCGGAGATAATCATGGACTCCGTCAGAAACTGCATCAGGATGTCCCCCGTCCGCGCTCCCAGGGATTTGCGGATACCGATCTCCCGCGTTCGCTCCGTCACCGATACCAGCATGATGTTCATGATGCCGATGCCTCCCACCAGAAGGGAAATCCCGGCGATGATGCCGATGGCGACGGAAACCACGCCCAGCATGTCGTTGATCATGTTCTGCTGTTCCAGCGCTGACTCATAGACATAATATCCTTCCGGCATCCCCTTCATCTGCGCCAGCCAGTCGGTGATGCGCAGCGCCGTCTCGGCCACATCCACATCCGGTGCCAGAAAGGCGTAGATGTACAGAGTGGGATCGGCTTCCTCAGGTGCCGTGGAATAGGGAATGTAGGCATACAGATCGTCCGATGTGCTGATCTGGTTGAAGATGGTCTCCTTCTCCCGATATACGCCCACCACGGTGAAGTCCACCGCTTCTCCATCGATCACCAGTTCCACCTGACCACCTACGGCATTTTCCGTTCCGAACAGCCGCCGGGCGGAATTGACTTCCAGGACGATGCGGGGACGGGCACCCTTCACGTCGTTTTCGTTGATCATGCGTCCGTAGATGATGTCCACATCCGCGAAGTTCTCGTAACCCGCATCCACGCCGTCCAGCCGGATCTTCTTTTCCGCGTTTCCTACGCGGACAGGACTGGTGACGTAGACGTCCGGATCGGCGTACACCAGCTCGCCCTCGAACCTCTTCTTCAGTTCCTGCAGTTCATCCACGGAAAACAGCGCTTCCGACGGCACGTAATCGTCCACCATGGACCAGTTGACGTAGAAATAGATGGCGCTTCGCCCGATGCTTTCGAACTGACGGTTCACCACGCCCTGGATGCTGGATCCGATCGCCGTAATAGCGATGACTGAGCTGATGCCGATGATCATACCCAGCATGGTGAGAAACGACCGCATTTTATTGATGCCGATGGCGGAAAGCGCCAGCTTCACATTTTCCAGAAACATCAGGCCGTCACCTCCCCTTTCGTCTGTCCTTTCTTTTTCACATCGCTGATGACACGCCCGTCCCGGAAGGTCAGAATCCGGTCGGCAAATTCCGCGATGTCCGGTTCGTGGGTGACCAGAACCACCGTCGTTCCCTCTTCCCGGTTCAGCCGCGTGAAGATCTCCATGATCTCCACGGAAGAAGCGCTGTCCAGGTTTCCCGTAGGTTCATCGGCAAAGATGATGGGCGGTCGGTTTGCCAGCGCCCGGGCAATGGCCACCCGCTGCTTCTGACCGCCGGAAATCTCGTTGGGCATGTGATCCAGCCGCTCCCCCAGTCCCACCTTCTCCAGCAGTTCCCTGGCCCGGGCCTCCCGCTGCTTCGACGAAACCCTGGCGTAGATCATGGGCAGCTCCACGTTCTTCAGAGCGGACGTCCGCGGGATCAGGTTGAACGACTGAAAGACGAAGCCGATTTTCTGATTGCGGATCAGCGACAGCTCGTTGTCGGACTTATCGCTGACATCCTGGCCGTCCAGAAGATACTGGCCGGAAGTTGGTCGGTCGAGACAGCCCAGAATGTTCATGAGGGTGGACTTACCCGAACCGGAGCTTCCCATGATGGCTACGTACTCTCCCTGTTCGATGACCAGATCCAGCGGCTTCAGAGCCTGCACCTGGATCTTTCCCGTATCGTAGGTCTTCGAGACGCCTGTCAGGCGAATGATCTCACCCATGGCCTACTCCTCTCCCGCAGCTACCGACATGTCCGTCACCGCGCTGCCGTCCGCCAGCTCCGGCGACGGGTTCAGAATCAGGCGGTCCCCTTCGGCAACCTCGCCTTCGGCGATCTGCGCTTCGAAGTCACCTTCCAGACCAACCGTGACCGGCGTCTTGTGCGCTGCACCGTCCCTGACCACCATGACGTACTGCTCTCCCGTCATGGCATCGGTAACCACGGCATCCAGCGGTACGATCAGTGCATCGTTCACCTCCGCCGCCAGAATCTCCGCCTTAGCGCTGACGCCGGCGATCAGATGATCGTTCTTTTCGGTGATGCTGATGGTGACGGGGATGACCATTTCCTTGGAACCGGCTTCCTTGAGTTCTCCTGTGGGTGCAATGCGGCTGACCACGCCCTGTACCGTTTCGCTTCCCAGAACCTGACCCGATACGGTGACCGGCTGGCCGACGCGGATGCTTCCCACATCGTATTCGCTGACCTTTACCTTCATCTGGAGATCATCCAGGTTTTCCACCGTAAACAGAGGCTCACCGCCGGGAATCTCATTGGCCATCAGACCCACGCTGGCGTTGACCCGGGTCACGGTTCCGTCGATGGGACAGGTGATCTCGTTCTTTTCGTTCTTCGTTCCGGTATCCAGCAAGGCGTTGTAAGCGGACACGCTGTTTTCGTACGCCGTCTGCGCCTGAACCAGTTCCTTCTTCGACACGGCTCCTTCTTCGTACAGCGTCTTCATGGCCTCGTAGTCAAACTTCGCCATCTCCATGCTGTTTCTGGCCTGTTCTTTCGCATAAGAGTCGTTGGTTTCTTCTTCCTCTGACGGCTTCAACGTAGCCAGGACCTGACCGGCGCTGACTCTGTCGCCTTCCTTGACAAAGATTCGGCTGATTTCCCGATTTTCCGAAGAAGCGATCTCCGCCCGGTCACTTCCTTCGATATTTCCTTTGATCGAAACGATCTGCGACAACGAACCCGTCCGCGCCGCCTGGGTCTCCACGGGATTGACGACGGTATCTCCGCCTGCCAGGAGCTGCGACGCGGCGATTGCCACTACAATCACCACGACGATGACGGCTATGATCGCTTTCTTTCCTATCTTCTTCTCCATGAATCATGCTCCCTTCTGAATGGATATGGCTTCACGCCCACATTTCATACAACGAAGTATACTGCCAAATGTTTTCAATTTTCCTGTGGAAATTCTTACGATTTTATAAACGGCTTCCCGCCGATCGGCGTTCGTCCAAATGCGCGGCCGATGGAGTTCAAAAAATCAACAAAACCCATTGAAATTTCAACAATCGTTGAGATCCCAACGGGTTTTTGGTTTCGCTTACTATGATGCACCGTTTGCTATACGTTGAAGAGGAAATGCATGACATCGCCGTCCTTGACTACATAGTCCTTTCCTTCGGAGCGGATCAGTCCCTTTTCCTTGGCGGTAGCCAGATTTCCGCCGCATTCGATCAGCTTGTCGTAGGCGATGGTTTCGGCACGGATGAAGCCCTTTTCGAAGTCGCTGTGAATCTTTCCGGCAGCCTGCGGTGCCTTGGAACCGCGCTTTACGGTCCATGCCCGAACTTCCGGTTCTCCGGCAGTCAAGAAGGAAATCAGATCCAGCAGGTGATAGCTGGCCTTGATCAGCTTATCCAGACCGGATTCTTCAATACCCAGTTCTTCCAGGAACATGGCTCTCTCTTCATCGTCCAGCTCCGCGATCTCCGCCTCCACCTTGGCGCTGATCACGACCACTTCGGATCCTTCCGTTTTCGCAAACTCCCGAACGGCCTGAACGTGGGGATTGTCGTCCGCATCAGCTACGCCGTCTTCCGCCACGTTTGCTACGTAGATGATGGGCTTGTAGGACAGCAGGTCCAGCGACTTGACAAATTCGGCTTCTTCTTCGTCCAGATCCATGGTTCTGGCGGATTTTCCTTCTTCCAGAACGGCCATGACCCGCTTCAGAACGTCAAGCTCCGCCTGCAGCGACTTGTCACCCTTCAGGTTCTTCGTCGTCCTCTGAATCCGGCGCTCCAGAACCTCCATATCGGACAGGATCAGCTCCATGTTGATGGTTTCGATGTCAGACTGAGGATTGATCTTTCCGTCCACATGGACCACGTTTTCGTCC
>JAGATO010000165.1 GCA_017621195.1 Bacillota bacterium
ATCGGCAATTCCCTGGAGGTCCAGGAGGCCATCGACGTGCTGAAGGGAAAAGGCCCCCGGGACATCACGGAGTTGTCTCTGACGCTGGCCGGTCTGATGGTTTGTGCAGGAGAGAAGGCGGCTTCGCCGGAAGAGGGGCGGGCCATGGCGGAGGATGCCTGGAAGAGCGGAAAAGCGCTGGAAACGCTGGGCAGCTTCATCGCCGGTCAGGGAGGCGACAGAGGCGTGATCGACGACTTCGGCCGGTTTCCGCAGGCAGCATGGCGTCGTCAGGTGATCGCTGACGAGGACGGATTTGTCCGGCGTCTGGAAGCCAGGGCCGTGGGCATGGCTTGCCAGCACGCTGGCGCAGGTCGGATGACGAAGGAGGATCCCATTGATCTGTCGGCGGGTATTTTGCTTTGCCGCAAGGTGGGAGACGCGGTCCGGAAGGGTGACGTACTGGCGGAAGTGATGGGAAACGACGCGGAGAAGGTGGAACGGGCTGCTGAAGAAGTGAAGCTGGCATTCCATCTGGGAGCGGAAGAGCCGGATCGTCCCCGACTGATAAAGAAGGTATTAATGAAGACGAAATAAGTTCGGAAAAAACTCTTGTGATCGGCGTGATTGATTTTTAACGAAATCATCCCGCCGATTCCTGCATTTTTTGGAGTATATCGGAGAATTGTGATTTTGTTTGATTGAAATCGTGTGTAAAAACGGGTTAAAATGATTGAAAATGGAGAAAAACTACCCGAAATAATTTAAAATAATTCGGATTGATAAAAAAATATTTAATGATTTTTATAAAAAATACCTTAGACTTACCGAAAAAATTGTGTTAAGATGTATGATAGAAAACACTGCGGTGCAGTGAGCTGATCTGACGTGTAAGGTTGCCGTAAGGGCGAGGAGGAAAGTATGTCTGTAAAAATTGGTATTAATGGATTTGGACGAATCGGTCGCGTAGCGTTTCGCGTTGCCATGGCGGATCCGGAAGTGGAGATCCGCGGAATCAACGTGAGAAATGCGGACCTGGATTATATGGTTTACATGGTGAAGTACGATTCTATCTTCGGACGGTTCCAGGGAACGGTGGAAAAGTATGAAAAGGGTATCGTCGTAAACGGCGTGCAGATCCCGGTTTACAGCGAATCCAACGCTGCTGACATCCCCTGGGCGGAGTGCGGCGCCGAATACATCGTGGAAGCTACCGGCGCTTACGTAACCACAGAAAAATCCTTACAGCACATCGCTGCAGGTGCAAAGAAGGTCATCATCTCCGCTCCGGCCAAGGACAAGGAAACTCCTACCTTCGTCATGGGTGTCAACCACGAAACCTACACCTCCGATATGCAGGTGGTTTCCAACGCATCCTGTACCACCAACTGTCTGGCTCCTCTGGCCAAGGTCATCGAGGACAACTTCGGCATCGAACAGGGTCTGATGTCCACCATCCATGCGGCGACCGCCAAGCAGAAGGTAGTTGACTGCCGTTCGCTGAAGGACTGGAGAACCGGTCGTTCCGTCTTCGGAAATGTCATTCCCTCTTCCACCGGTGCAGCCAAGGCCGTGGCTCTGGTCATTCCGTCCCTGAAAGGAAAGATGACCGGTATTTCCTATCGCATTCCCACCGCTGACGTATCCGTCGTGGACCTGAACGTGATGCTGAAAAAACCCACCAGCTACGAAGAGATCTGTGCAGCGGTGAAAGAAGCTTCGGAGACCTACATGAAGGGCATCATCGAATACGTGGATGACGAAGTGGTGTCCTCCGACTTCATCGGCGATGCTCACACCTCCATCTTCGACGCCAGAGAAGGTATCGAACTGAACGACAAGTTCTTCAAGCTGATCGCTTTCTACGATAACGAATGGGGTTATTCCAGCAAGCTGATCCTGCTGACCAAGCACATGGCCAAGGTAGACGGAAACTTCTAAGCGAAGACCATAGACGATACATAACGATAAAAAGCCATCGGGCTGCTGACATTTTGTCGGCAGCCGATGGCTCTTTGTTTTTTAAGAACGGAGAAGAGAACCGACGCTCAGATCACTTTGGTGGCGGCGGCCTTTCCCTCTTCCGTGATCCGGGTACCGCCCCGGCCTTTTTCGATGACGACCCATCCCTGCTCTTTCAGGGAGAACAGGACCTTTCGCAGATGGCTGTCGCTGACGTGCATGTGGCGATCCCGAAGGGATTGAAGCAGGGCGGAACGGCCGATGCCGTGAGATGGCGAGCTTCCTGCGGCAATCAGCTGAAGCACGAGGGTTTCCAGACCGGCGGGATCCTCGGGAACGGAGAAAGCTTCTTCCGAAGGCGAAACATCGGAGGAAGAAGGAACGGCGGAAACGGAGGAAGACTCCACACTGCGGATCAGATAGTCCGGCAGGGAGGAAAGCGCGGCGTAGTAGGTAGATACGTTTTCCAGCTCCCGGATGTTTCCGGGCCAGTCGTAGGCCTGCAGAATACGGATCTCCGTTTCCGATAGACAACGGAAGGAAGCTCCCATGAAGTATTCCAGAAGAAGGGGAATGTCCTCCCGGCGCTCCCGCAGAGGCGGAAGCTGGAAAGGAAGCACGTTCAGGCGGAAGTACAGGTCCTGGCGGAATTCGCCGTTTCGCACAGCTTCGGACAGATCCTTGTTGGTGGCGGTGATCAGGCGGACATCGATGTCGATCAGATGGTCGCTGCCCAGGCGCATGATCTGCTTTTCCTGGATGACGCGAAGGAGCTGGGTCTGGAGCTTGGGGGAGATGTCGCCGATCACGTCCAGGAAGATGGTGCCGTGGTTGGCCTGCTCAAACAGGCCGATCTTTCCCTTGTCCTTGGCCCCGGTAAAGGCCCCGGATTCGTAGCCGAACAATTCGCTTTCCAGCAGGTTTTCAGGAAGGGCGGCGCAGTTGATGGCCACGAAGGGAGCCTTGTTTCGGAAGGAGGCATTGTGAATGGACTGGGCGGCCAGTTCCTTTCCGGTACCGCTTTCACCGCTGATGAGGACCGTCAGATCGGTGGGAGAGATGCGGAACATCTTGGTGATCAGCTCGTCCATCTTGGAGGAGACGTGAATGATATCGGAAAAATGATATTTGGCGACGTAACCGTTTTTTTTGTTTTGACGGATGGCCGTTTCCACTTCCGCTTCCGGCTGCAGCAGCAGGAAGTGGCCGATGGATTCACCCGTGATGGAAAAGGTGTATTTGTCGCAGGAATAGGAGCGTTCGTCGATAGTGACGACAGCGGAGGTATTCTGGCTGCCATCAAAGATGGTCCAGTCCAGAAAGCGACCGATGTCGATTTGGCGAACCTGACTGACGTGAAACATGGTCAGGGCTTTCTTGTTGGCAAAGATGGGACGGAGCTGGCTGTCCAGAAGGATGATGGACTGATCGCTCTGAGAAGCCAGATGATTCAGCATCTGTCCCTTCAAGTAGTTAAATATGTAGTTGTCGTGGAAGGTGGAATTGGGCTCCACCAGCGTCTGGATGTGGCGGAACAGATTCCGATTGACGATCTCCAGGTCCAGATCCAGAAACAGCATCAGCATGTACATCGTTCCAAAGCTGATTTTTCGATAACCGATATCGATGATTTTGTGGATGTGGGGGGGCACATTTTGCGGTTCACCGGGGGTGATGGCCACCTGGAAGTCCCGATAGATCCCCGTATCCTTTTTCCTGTAATCGTAGGGAACCATATTGAGGTGTTTGATCCCAAGGCTGGCGAAGTTGGCGATGACCTCCCGAGCCGCTTCGAAGCCGTCGTTGACCACCAGAACGTCGGTTCCGGCGGGGAGCATCAGGACCTCGCTCAGCGCCTGTTTGGGAAGGCTGCGCTCCAGCTCGTAGATGGCGGCACAGTTATTCACATATTGTTTTAGCTGGTCGAAGGGCACTTCGCTGGACATGAGGAGGGCATCATCCTCCAGATAGGTATCAGGTTGAAACTGGTCCGTGAAATAGAGCTTGAATTGGACAAAGTCGCCGAATACCTCCTCAAGCGAGCTTTTCACAAAATCCATAGCGACTGGGTTGTTGGTGTTTGCGAATACGATACCGACTGTTTTCATGGCCTGCTCTCCTTTCCGGTTCTTTCTATTCATTATAGCACATACAGTGAAAATAGGTGAAAAAAGATTTGATAATGAGATAAAAAAGGTTAAAACAGGATGAATTAACCCGATCGTTGACCGATTCTTTTTTTTGACGTTTTCAAAACGTTGAAGTTTCAATGTAAAATAAAAAAGAAAAACGTGTAAAGCTGGCACGGGATTTGCTTTATTAAGAATTATCGGAAATTTTACACAGATGCGCTTTTCCATCTCCCGGGGATGAGGAAAGGAAAGGAATACAATGAAAAGGGATAGCAAAGAACTGGAACGGTATCTGGATCGACTGTTCGAAGAAAAAAAATACCCCGGCGTTGCGGTCTGCGTCCGCGGGCCGGAAGGCATCCTCTTTGAGAAGGGGTACGGATACAGAAATATCGAAAAGAAAAAAGTAGTCAACGGCGACACCATGTTCGGTATCGCATCCATGAGTAAATCCATGACGGCACTGGCCTGCTGTATTTTGGAGACAGAGGGCAAGATGAGTCTGGAGGATCCGGTGGTCAAGTATTTCCCCGACTTTCACGTTCCCGGCGCGGCCGACGAATGCGTTACCGTCAGGACTCTGGCCATGCATCGGGCGGGAATTCCCCCCATGGAACCGCTGGAATGGTCCATCGCCATGAACAGCAAGGAACGGGATACGCACTGGTACCGGGAAATGGTACGGACGTCGCCCAACAAGATGGATAAGATCGAAGACATCGTGGAGTATATCACAGCCGGAAATTACAAACCGCTGGGTGCTCCCGGAGAATATATGAGTTATTCCAACGAAGGCTATGCGCTCCTGTCCTACATCGTGGATCAGGCCGCGGGAATATCTCTGGAAGAGTTCCTGATGGAGCGGATCTTCAAACCGTTGGGAATGCATCGGACCATTCTGGATCTGGACTGCAGCGAAGCGCGTGAGTTGGCCGGAGACGACAACATCACC
>JAGATO010000166.1 GCA_017621195.1 Bacillota bacterium
ACTGCTGTTCGCTCTGAACGCTTCCACCCGGGAACTGGCCGTGGAACGGGGCAGGGAAGAGGCGCTGACCACCATGCAGAACCTCCTTCCCGGCAGCGGCAGCTTCACCGAAGAGCCTTACGATGGCGATGACGGACGGATTACGTCGGTATTTCGTGGGGAGAACGGCTGCGTGGTGGAAACGGAAGTGGACGGATACGCCGGGACGATGGTGGTCTGGACCGGCGTAGATGACGACGGACGTGTCAAGGGCGTAGCGATCCGGGATCTGAAGGAGACGGCGGGCCTTGGCTTTGAGGCGGCTCGGAACCGGGCGTTTCTGGAACAGTTTTTAGATACCGGAGGCGAAGCCAGCATCGGCGTCACCGTGGATGCTTTGACGGGAGCAACGGTCACGTCCCGGTCGGTAATGCGGGCCGTCAACGCGGCGGTGGCGTATGTATCCGGCGCGGATGTGATGACGGCGCCAACGAAATGGGGTGGTTGATATGTGGTTGTTTCTCATAACAGGAGGTCTGTGTGCAGCTGGTCGGCTGACCGCTGTGATGTTTCCCGGCATGATCCTTCCGAAGCCGGATGTGTCCATGCTGCTTTGGATCAGCGTCGCTGCTCTGGTCCTTCGCGGAATGCGGCGCTTCGGCGTCCGACTGTGGGATGGTATGGCGGCGCTGATTGCCTTCGGCCTGTTTCCTCTGGCAGCGGGGATTTTGCCCGGAAGCGACTGTTGGCGGCTGGCGCTGGCAGGTGCGGCGGTCTATGCGTCCGCTGCGGAGGTGATGGATGCCATCGGGGAGCGGGTAGCTTCCGGAGGACGCGGCAATGTCACCTTTGCGGTCAACGGTCTGCTTTTGGGGCTGGTCGGTCAGGCGATGAACCACATCTTTTTTTGAAACGGTGAAAGTGAAAGGCTCGCTGGCGTCACCGCCAGCGTACCTCTTTTTTCGATTTTTGCACTGGAAATCCTGTCGGAATGCGCTATAATAGGTAGCGAATACAGACGAGGAGAATGAAACAATGAAAAAACATTGGTGGAACGATAAAATCGCATATCAGATCTATCCCAAAAGCTTTCTCGATACCGACGGTGACGGGATCGGCGACCTGAAGGGAATCCTGTCCAAGCTGGACTATCTGAAGGAACTGGGCGTAGACATCATCTGGCTGTCACCCATCTACAAATCGCCCTTTGTGGATCAGGGCTACGACATTCCCGATTATTTCAGCATTGCCGAGGAATTCGGAACCATGGAGGAATTCGACCTTCTGCTGAACGAAGCGAAGAAGCGGGATATGTACATCGTCATGGATCTGGTGGTCAACCACTGCTCCGATCAGCACCCCTGGTTTCAGAAGGCGCTGGCGGATCCCGACGGAGAGTATGCCGATTATTTTTACTTCGTCAAAAGCAGGGACGGCAAGGCGCCCAGCAACCTGCGGGGCTACTTTGGCGGAAGCGTCTGGGAACCGGTTCCCGGGACGGACAAGTATTATCTGCACATGTTTGCCAAAGAGCAGCCGGATCTGAACTGGGAGAACCCCCGACTGCGGCGTCAGATCTACGATATGGTGAACTGGTGGCTGGAGAAGGGACTGGCGGGATTTCGCATCGATGCCATCATCAACATCAAGAAGGTACTCAGCTTTCCCAGCTACGAACCGGACGGTCCCGACGGACTGGCCTTCTGCACGAAGATGGTGGACGAGGCCAGCGGCATCGGCGACTTTCTTCAGGAGCTGAAGAGGGAGACCTTCGCCAGATACGACGCCTTTACCGTAGGTGAAGTGTTCAATATGAAGGAAGAGGAACTGCAGGAGTTCATCGGAGATGAAGGGCATTTCTCCACCATATTCGATTTCAGCGCTCACATTCTGACCTTCGGAGACCACGGCTGGTACGATGAAAAGCCGCTGGAATTTGAAGCGTGGCGCAGCGCCCTGTTTCAGGCCCAAAAGGAGGTGCAGAGCGTGGGCTTTCTGGCAAACATCATCGAAAACCACGACGAACCGCGGGGAGCCAGCCGATACCTTCCGACCTGGGCGCAGAACGACGCCGGAAAGAAGATGCTTGCCACCACGTCGATCCTGCTGCGGGGAATTCCGTTCATCTATCAGGGCCAGGAGATCGGCATGACCAACTGCCGCAGAAGCGACATTTCGGAGTACAACGACATCAACACCCTGGATCAGTACAAGCTGGCAGTGGAGGCCGGATGCACGAAGGAAGAAGCGCTGCAGTGCTGCTTCGAACACAGCCGGGATAATGCCAGAACGCCGATGCAGTGGAGCGCCGGGCCCAACGGCGGCTTCACCGACGGAACACCCTGGCTGGCCGTAAATCCCAACTTCACCCAGATCAACGTGGAGGAGCAGCAGGGACGGCCCGATTCGGTGCTGTCGTACTACAAGGAGCTGATCGCTCTGCGCAAATCCCCGGAATACCGGGAGATCTTCGCCTACGGCGATCTGGTTCCGGCCTTTGAGGAGCTGCCGGGAATCTTCGCCTACTGGCGGGTGGATCGGGAAACGGGCCGCAGAATTCTGGTTGCCGGCAACTACGGTACGGAGGCGCAGGTTATTTCCACGGCGCCGGGAGCAAAGCTGCTTTTGAGCAACCTGCCTCAAAGCGGAACGGAAGTGAGCAGCGGAAGCTCGGAGAGCGAACAGCTGCGGCTGGAGCCGTGCGGCTGCGCGGTGGTTCTCATCTAGCGCACCGTATGCAGCGGCGACCACTCATATAGCGTACCGCATGCAGCGGCGGCGTATTCATTCTCCAATGTGTCGTAAAGCCCCTTGCGTTCGCTGTGGAGAACGTCATAGTACATTATAAATAGACGATGCAAATGCAATCAATGGCGGAAAAGTGCTCAAACAGTGAGTTTGAGCGCTTTTGTAATGGGAGGAAAACCTCCGGAAATCTTCGGCACCGGTTCGGTTATGATAGAACAAAACGGAGAGTGTAAAGGAGGAGATGCGATGATCCGCGTGACGAAAGACCGTACATACGATTATATATCGCTGTTTAACGATGAAAACGGAGAGTACCGGCGGGCAGTGGATCAGGAGGATGATCCTTTCATGGCCGACTATCCTCACCTGATCGACGTGGGGATCATGGGGAGCTGCGTTCACGGAAGGAGCGGACTGTGCGAAAGCGCCGGAGTTCAGTGCTATCAGAACGGCCGCGGTCAGGCCGGGCCGGATATGAGATTGGAGGACTACCGTTGGATCGTGGATCAATCCAGAGGAAGAACCTTTGAGATCGCCCTGGGAGGCCGCGGTGATCCGGATATGCACCCGCAGTTTGAAGAGATCGTCCGGTATACGAGAGAACAGGGAATCGTCCCCAACTTCACCACGTCGGGATTGGGAATGACGCCGGAGAAGGCCCGGATCTGCAGAGAGTATTGCGGCGCTGTGGCCGTCAGCTGGTATTCCCGGCTGGGAAGTGAAAACGGCTACACGGAACGGGCGATCCGGATGCTTCTGGATGCGGGGGTGAGGACCAACGTTCACTATGTCCTGGGGAACAACACCATCGACGAAGCGCTGATCCGACTGAAGAAGAAGCTGTTCCCCAAAGAGGTGAACGCTGTGGTCTTCCTGCTTCACAAGCCGGTGGGCCAGGGGCGGCCGGAGCAGGTACTGCGGACGGACGATCTCCGGGTAGAGGAATTCTTCCGCCTGGCGGACGCAGGAGGATTTCCGTTCCGCATCGGTTTCGACAGCTGCTCCATTCCGGGGATTCTGCACTGGGGAAGCCGCACCGATCTGTCCAGCATCGACACCTGCGAGGGCGGGCGGTTTTCCATGTACATCGGGGCGGACATGGTTGCCCTGCCCTGCTCCTTCGACAACCAGGCTCGACGATATGGCGTGGAACTGTCGAAGAAAACGACGGTAGAGGACGCCTGGAACAGTCCGACTTTTGCGCGGTTTCGGGAACGTCTGCGCCTGCACTGTCCTGGCTGTGAAAAGAGAGAGGCCTGCATGGGAGGATGCCCTCTGGAGCCTTCCATCGTCCTGTGCAATGACAGGGAAAATTCGGGAGAGAAGGAAAGGAGAGAGCGATGAAGATTCGAACCGGGTTTGTGACCAACAGCAGCAGTTCCAGCTTTATCATGGGATCAGAGAACGAAGAAGTGACGAAGGATGCGATCCTTCACGTGATTCAGGAGTTGTATCGGGAATACTTTGCCATTCGGGACCGGCTGATGGAACGGATGGACGAGTATCATCTGATTTGGAATGAAGAGTACCAGACCTTCGATGTCAGGGAGGATGCGGATTGGAGGGATGTGGAGGACAACCTGCACCGAGATTTCGGGATCGATACCTGGTACCATTACGGTTACGACATCGGCTGGCTGGACGTGAAGACCTACCGGGATTACGAGGTATATTGGAAAGAAAGGAGAAAGGACGGATGGTACGAGCCCTTTACCATGGCGGACTATACGGTGGGAGAAGTGGATCAATGCCTCTTCGATGAAAGCATTTTCGGGTGGTACATCCACTGTGACGGAACGGTGCAAGAGGAAGAAGGAGCCTGTGAGCATTGTGAATTGTCGTTTGACGATGAACGCTGCAAAGCCTACCGTCAGGGGGTCAGGAACGGTACGATCACCGAAGGAAATCGCGTCACTGCGGTACTGGGAAAGATCTGCGTGGAAAGCTGGGAAGGGGACATCCCGTATTACGTGGCCCACAAGCTCAGCGGGATGTCCCGGTTTTCCTGCATTCACATGGGATAGAGCCGAAGCGTCCGGGCCGCTTAGAGAGCTTCGATATGGCGGATCAGCGCGTCCAGCTCCTCCGGCTTCGTACTCCAGCTGGTGCAGAAACGAACGCAGTGCCGATCCGGCTTCACGGGGAACTGATATTCAAAGACGTGATTTTGGCCCAGAGACGCCATCTGTTCTTCCGTCAGCAGGACGAACTGCTGGTTGGTGGGGTTCTCCAAATAGAAGGGAATTCCTTTGGCGTGGAAAGCAGCCTTCAGCTTCATGGCGTCCTCGTCGGCCTTTCGGGTGATACGGAAATACAGATCGTTGTGGAACAGGGTGTAGAACTGCAGCCCCAACAGCCATCCCTTTGCCAGCATTCCTCCGTTCTGTTTGATGTAGCTGCGGAAATTGTCCTTCAGGTCGTCGTTTCGGATGACCACGGCTTCGCCGAACAGAGCGCCGCACTTGGTTCCTCCGATGTAGAAGACGTCGGTCAGGGAGGCCAGATCGTCCAGCGTAATGTCGCAGGTGGATGCTCCCAATCCGTAGCCGAGACGGGCGCCGTCCACCATCAGGTAGAGGTTGTATTCGTCACAGACGCTGCGGATGTCCGTCAGCTCCTGACGGGAATAGATCGTGCCGTATTCCGTGGGAAAGGACAGGTATACCAGTTTGGGTTGAGTGATGTGTTCTTTCGTTCCGCTCTGAGCGAACAGAAGGGCTTCCTTCCGGATCTGCTCCGCAGAGATCTTGCCGTCCGTGGCTTTCAGCGCATGGATCTTGTGACCGCAGTGCTCCACGGCTCCGGTTTCGTGGGAGTTGATATGGCCGGTATCGGCGCTGATCACGCTCTGAAACGGGCGAAGGGCGGCGCTGATGACGGTGAAGTTGGCCTGGGTTCCTCCGGTAAGAAAATGTATGTCCACGTCTGTTCGACCCAGATAGCTTTGGATTTTCTCCGATGCCTTCCGGCACCATTCATCCAGTCCGTAGCCGCCGTAGCCGGTTTCGTTGGTCTGTTCCAACGCGGCAAGAATGGCGGGGTGGGCTCCGTGGTTATAGTCGTTGTTCCAGCGAATCATGGGGTAGTCTCCTTTTCCTTTGTTTGGTATGTGTCCATATCGTCTCGAAAGTCGGACGGTCATCTGCGCTGTGTGGACCGGGCCGCACGACGAAGGGCAGAACAGATTCATTATAGCATCTTCGAGAGAGAAATGGGGAGTTTTTGGAAAAAAGCCCGTCGAAGAAGGCTTTGACAAAAGGAAAAGAGCGGTATAGTATGGATACTGCAGAGGCGTTTCATAAAAGAAGGAATCGCCTTACAATCTTGATGTACTGAGGGTAGAGTATGGAACTGGGTATCGCATTTCTCGTATTTATCGTTTCCA
>JAGATO010000167.1 GCA_017621195.1 Bacillota bacterium
TCGGCCTCATCGCAGGCGGTCCGCAGCTCGCCCATCAGGGTCAGAACCGAGTCGCGGATCAGAAGGGATTCGGCTTCGACGGTGTCGGCTTCATCCAGCGAACGCAGGGCTTCCGAAAGCGCTTCCGCAGTGAAGGCGATGGTATCGGTGAGGGCGGACAGCTTGTGAACGACGCCGGTCTCATAGGCGCAGACCAGAGCGGGGTCTAAGGACTGCTTTGCCGCGGCAGCTCTGGCCACGTCAGCGGCGTAGGCCGTAACGGCTGGTATGATCTGAGTTTTTGCCATGTCCACCATGGTATTGGCTTCGATGATGATCGTCTTGCAGTAGTTTTCCAGCATGATCTCACAGCGGGAGGCAAGCTCCGCTTCGCTGTAGACGCCGTGGGAGGTCAGCATCGTCACGTTCTTCGGATCCATCAGGTGAGGCATGCAGTCCGCCGTGGTGCGGTAGTTCAACAGGCCGCGCTTCTCGGTGGCTTCCACAATCCAGGCGTCGTCGTAACCGTTGCCGTTGAAGATGATGTGCTTGTGATCCTTGATGGTCTTGCGGATCATCTCGTGGAGGGCCGTTTCAAAATCCTCCGCCGCTTCCAGACGGTCGGCGTAAATGCGCAGGGATTCGGCTACCGCGGTGTTCAGCATGATGTTGGCGCAGGCGATGCTGTTGGAGGAGCCGGGCATGCGGAATTCAAATTTGTTTCCGGTGAAGGCGAAGGGAGATGTCCGGTTCCGGTCGGTGGTGTCCCGTCGGAACTTGGGGAGAACGTCCACGCCCAGCTTCATCTGCGTCTTTTCCGCACTGTGGTACGGCTTGTCGGTTTCGATGGCTTCCAAGACGGCGTTCAGTTCGTCGCCCAGGAAGATGGAAACCACGGCGGGCGGCGCTTCGTTGGCGCCCAGACGGTGATCGTTTCCGGCGGTGGCAACGGAGATTCGCAGCAGATCCTGATAGTCGTCCACGGCCTTGATGACGGAGCAGAGGAACAGCAGGAACTGGGCGTTTTCATACGGCGTTTCGCCGGGGGACAGCAGATTCTGACCGGCGTCAGTGGCCAGGGACCAGTTGTTGTGCTTTCCGCTGCCGTTGACGCCGGCGAAGGGCTTTTCGTGGAGCAGACAGACCAGACCGTGGCGGGCGGCAACCTTCTGCATCAATTCCATCGTCAGCTGGTTGTGGTCGGTGGCGATGTTGGTGGTAGTGTAGATGGGGGCCAGCTCGTGCTGGGCCGGCGCTACTTCGTTGTGCTCCGTCTTGGCCAGAATCCCCAGCTTCCACAGCTCATCGTTCAAATCCTCCATGTAGGCGGCAACTCTCGGCTTGATGACGCCGAAGTAGTGATCGTCCATTTCCTGGCCCTTGGGCGGCTTGGCGCCGAACAGAGTCCGGCCGGTAAAGCGCAGATCGGGACGCTGGTCGTACATCTCCTTCGTGATCAGGAAGTATTCCTGCTCGGGACCCACGGCGCTGGTCACGCGCTTGACGCTGTCATTTCCAAACAGCCGAAGGATGCGGACGGCCTGTTTGTTCAAAGCTTCCATGGAACGCAAAAGAGGCGTTTTCTTATCCAGTGCTTCTCCGCCGTAGGAGCAGAAGGCTGTGGGGATGCAGAGCGTCTTTCCCTTGATAAACGCGTAGGATGTAGGATCCCAGGCGGTGTAGCCTCTGGCCTCGAAGGTGGCTCTCAGACCGCCGGAGGGGAAGGAAGATGCGTCCGGTTCTCCCTTGATCAGTTCCTTTCCGGAAAACTCCATGATGACGCCGCCGTCGGGAGACGGCGAAATGAAGCTGTCGTGCTTTTCGGCGGTGATGCCGGTCAGCGGCTGAAACCAGTGGGTATAGTGGGTGGCACCCTTGGAGACCGCCCAGTCCTTCATAGCGGTAGCAACCGCGTTTGCCACGCGGATATCCAGCTCCGTTCCTTCGTCGATGGTCTTCTTCAGCGAAGCGTAGACCGACGCGGACAGCGTTGCTTTCATAACTCGGTCATCGAAGACCAGACTTCCAAAATACTCGTTGACTGTACTCATAATTCATTCTCCTTTACTGAAAAAAGAAAGCGCCTCTCGCTGCAGAATCCTCTCCTGCTTTACGAAAGACGCCATTGCCTGTCGAAGTAAAAAGCGCCTTTGAGCGTATCTGCTCAAAGACGCCGTTGCCTTGATGTTCTGCAATATACTACGATCGACGGCGTTTGTCAATCCCTTTTTTCGATTTTCCTCGGGAACTTGCGAAAAATTCAGATATTTTCATTTTTGACTTGACAAGGGTAGAAATGAGGGGTATAGTGAGTAAAAGTGAGCAAAGGCGTTCATTTTCGCACAGAAAAAATCATTCTGGGCGAAGATGAGCGCCTTTTTGATTCCCTTTGATAGGAAAGATTCGAAAGGAAAGAATGGAATATGAAGGTAGAAGGACAAGTACGAATCCCGTCCGGCTGTGCCATTGCCGCAGTGATTTCCAGAGAAGGAAAGCGAATGTCCGGCGAGATGATTACCAACGCAATGAAGCCGATGCACGACCGGTCCAACGGACTGGGCGGCGGTTTTGCCGGGTACGGCATCTATCCCGACTATAAGGAATTTTACGCCCTGCACATGTTTTTCGACTGCCGGGCGACACGTAAGGACTGTGAGGTGTTTCTGAAGGAGCGGTTCGAAATCGTCAAGAGCGAGAACATTCCCACCCGCACCATTCCCGCCATCACCGATGAGCCGGTGATCTGGCGGTACTTTGTGGCTCCGCTCAAATCTCTGGTGGCGTCCATGCAGCTGGATGAAAAGGAGTTTGTGGCCCGTACGGTGATGAAGATCAACGCGGACATGAAGGGAGCTTACGTATTTTCCAGCGGAAAGAATATGGGGACGTTCAAAGCGGTGGGCTTTCCCGAGGACGTGGGCGTGTTTTACAGGCTGGAGGAATACGAAGGGTATTCCTGGACGGGCCATGGCCGCTATCCCACCAACACGCCGGGCTGGTGGGGCGGAGCCCATCCCTTTACCCTTTTGGACTGGTCCATCGTCCACAACGGAGAGATTTCCTCCTACGACGCCAATCGGCGTTTCATCGAGATGTTCGGCTATCAGTGTACGCTGCAGACCGATACGGAGGTCATCACCTACATCATGGACTATCTGGTACGGATTCAGGGTCTGACGCTGAAGGAGGCGGCCAACGTGGTTGCCGCGCCCTTCTGGAGCACCATCGCCGGAAAAACCGATCCGGCGGAAAAGGAACGGCTTACGTTTCTCCGAACCGTGTTTCCCAGCTTGCTGATCACCGGGCCGTTCTCCATCGTCCTGGGCTTTCAGGGCGGGCTCATGGCGCTGAACGATCGGCTGAAGCTGCGCTCTATGGTGGTGGGTGAAAAAGATGATAAGGTGTTCATTGCCAGCGAAGAGGCGGCCATCCGCACTATGGAACCGGATGCGGAACACATCTGGGCTCCGACCGGCGGAGAACCTGTCATTGTGAAAGTAAAGGACGGTGCGTACTGATATGAGTGTGGAATTTATCTATCCTGAATTTGAAGTCATCCGGAATGCGGACCGCTGCGTCGTCTGCCGCCGGTGCGAACGGGAATGCGCCAATGGGGTGCACAGCTTTGGCGAAAAACGCGGCGCGATGGCAGCGGATGAGACGAAATGCGTCAACTGTCAGCGTTGCGTTTCCTTCTGTCCCACCCGGGCGTTGAAAATCGTCAAGAGCGACTGCGTTCTCAGAGAAAACGCCAACTGGAAGAACGATACCGTTCGTGAAATCTACAAGCAGGCCAACAGCGGCGGCGTACTGCTCTCCTCCATGGGAAATCCCCAGCCGTTTCCGGTCTACTGGGACAAGCTGCTCATCAATGCCTCCCAGGTGACCAATCCTCCCATTGATCCGCTGCGGGAACCCATGGAGACCCGGGTGTTTTTGGGGAAGAAGCCGGAGGCCATCCTGCGGGACGAGACGGGGGCCATCCGCTGTCAGCTGCCTCCCCAGCTGGAGCTTTCGATGCCGGTGATGTTTTCGGCCATGAGCTATGGCTCCATCAGCTATAACGCCCACGCTGCGCTGGCCCGGACGGCAACGGAGCTGGGCATCTTCTACAACACCGGTGAGGGCGGGCTTCACGAGGACTTTTACTGCTACGGCGATCACACCGTCGTTCAGGTGGCTTCCGGTCGGTTCGGCGTATACGAGGACTATCTGAAGGCGGGGGCCGCTATCGAAATCAAAATGGGTCAGGGAGCAAAGCCGGGCATCGGCGGTCACCTGCCAGGCGCGAAGATCGTGGGAGACGTGTCCCGCACCCGCATGATTCCCGAAGGATCGGACGCCATTTCTCCGGCACCCCACCACGATATCTATTCCATCGAGGATCTCCGTCAGTTGATCTATTCGCTGAAGGAGGCCACCGAATATCGTAAGCCGGTGATCGTCAAGGTGGCGGCTGTACACAACATTGCGGCCATTGCCAGCGGCATTGCCCGGGGAGGCGCAGATATCATCGCCATCGACGGCTTCCGCGGCGGTACGGGGGCAGCGCCCACGCGAATTCGCGACAACGTGGGAATTCCCATCGAGCTGGCGCTGGCGGCGGTGGATCAGCGGCTGCGAGACGAAGGCATCCGCAACAACGTGTCGCTGGTGGTGGGCGGAAGCATCCGCAGCGCGTCGGATGTGGTGAAGGCCATTGCCCTCGGCGCTGATGCCTGCTACATTGCCACGGCGGCGCTGCTGGCCCTGGGCTGCCACCTCTGCCGCACCTGTCAGAGCGGCATGTGCAACTGGGGAATCGCCACCCAGCGGCCGGAGCTGGTAAAGCGGCTGGATCCCGACGAAGGAAGCCGGCGACTGATCAATCTGATGGACGCCTGGCGCCACGAGATCAAGGAGCTGATGGGCGGCATGGGAATCAACTCCATCGAAGCACTGAAGGGCAACCGCCTGATGCTGCGCGGCGTGGGGCTGACGGCAAAGGAACTGGAAATTCTGGGAATCGCCCACGCGGCCGAATGATCATCACGGATCGTGGGCGAACGATCATCACGGACCGCGGGCGAATGAATACCATAGACGAGCGAATGCATCGAATACAGTATGGAGGTATACAATGATTATCGATGGAACGGGATTGGATTTTCGATCCCTGAATGACCGGCTTCGCGCCGGAGGAGAGGACATTTCGATTCGGGGCTGCTGCGGACAGCGGTTCATCGCCGCAGGAATGTCCGGCAAGAACATAACCATAGACGGCGTTCCCGGAAACGCTTTGGGGGCGTATCTCAATGGCGCAACCATTACGGTTCGCGCCAACGCCCAGGACGCGGTGGGCGATACGATGAACGAGGGAAGGATCATCGTCCACGGCAACATCGGCGATGCGGCGGGATATGCCATGCGCGGCGGCAGAATTTTCGTGAAGGGAAATGCTGGCTATCGGGCCGGCATCCACATGAAGGCGTACCGGGACAAGGTGCCCGTCATGGTCATCGGTGGTACGGCGGGGAGCTTTCTGGGAGAATATCAGGCGGGCGGCGTCATCGTCGTCTTAGGCCTGACACCGGGACGAAAGAAAATCGTCGGCTACTTTCCCTGTACGGGTATGCACGGCGGAAAGCTGTTTCTCCGAAGCGACTGTCGAGACGTGACCTTCCCCGGTCAGGTGACGGCTCAGCCTGCCGATGAGAGAGATCGCGAAGAGCTGAAGCAGTACATCGATGAATACTGCTCCTTATTCGGCTTTGACCGGGATCAGATTTTGGAAGCCCCCTTTACGGTGGTTACGCCGGACAGTAAAAATCCGTATCGGCAGATGTACGTAGCAAACTGAAAGTTTACTTTAAGCGATGATTTACTTTAAGCAAAGATTTACTTTAAGCGATGATTTACTTTAAGCAGCGAAGATTTATTTAAGCA
>JAGATO010000168.1 GCA_017621195.1 Bacillota bacterium
CTTCATGGGCAGGTTGTAAACCGTACCGTAGCCGGGCATGTTCTCCATGAAGGCTTCGATGATGCCGTCCTCCTTGGGAGCTGCGCCGTAGCTCAGGTCGGAAATGTAGGGGAAGAACTTCTTGTATACCAACTTGTAGTCGGTCTTGGTGGTGTCCACGGCGTCAGCCACCGCTTCCAGCAGGGCCTTTTCCTTGGGCTCGTCACCCTTGATGTAAATGTGCGGATAATAGGGCTGAGAGAAGTATACGATCAGAACCGGGTTCTTATCGGACCACAGCCCGTGAACGTATTCCACCAGCTTGGTGTTTCTGTCTCTGGCGTCGATGGTCTCATCCTTCATCAGCTCTTCGGCATAAGCCTGAACCATGGCGTCGAAGCCTTCGCCCACTTCTTTGCGAACCACATCGCACAGCTGCTGATAGGACATGGTTCTGGCTTCCCAGGGCAGCTTGGTGAACGGTCTGTGAGCCATTTCGCAGAATCTCTCATACCGTTCGTTCAGCATATCCACAACGGTCTGGAAGCATTCCTGACCGGCCTTCATCATCTTGTCCAGAACCTGGTCCGGCGTGGAGCAGTGGGTCGCGTAGTTGAAGAATACTACGGCGGTCTTGGCGATCTGTACGGAGTATTCCGGCTTCAGATCTCTCTGGCGCAGCGTTACCGGCGGCAGGGTGACTTCGCCTTCGGCCACGTCGCAAAATTCCGGATTCAGGTTGATTCTGCGGGTAATCTCCGCGGCGATCTGGTTGGGGTCGATTCCCTTGAAGGATTCGCCTACGTGGGTTTCCTTACCTACAACGTAGAAGGTGGGCATCAGCTTTCCTACGGTTCCGACGTAAACGTACTTGTTTTCGTCGCCGCTGTACTCCTCGGTCATGTAGTCGGTATCCAACAGGGCCAGATAGTCGTACTTCTTCTCGTCGGCCAAACGGCACAGTTCGGGAACCACGTTCAGCATACCGCCGGAGTTTCCTTCTTCGTCGCAGACGGCGCCGTAGATCAGATTTCCTTCGAAGTTTTCAATATCGTCGGAGATCATTTCCATCAGAGCCATGATGATGGCATCGCCGGATTTCATGTCGAAGATGCCGCGGCCGAACAGATAGTCTCCGGATTCCAGATCCTTCTTCACATCCTCAGGCAGCTCGATCTCCTTGAACTTTTCGGTGAGAACCAGCGGCTGATTGGCAAACTCGGCCAGCGGACCGTAATCGGAAATACCAACGGTATCGATGTGTCCGATCATGACCACGGTCTTGTCGGACGGCTTCTTCTCGCCGTTGACGATGGCGACCACGCTCTTTCTTCCCAGCTTGTCGCCCTTGACCGGTACGAAATACAGATTTTCCGGGTGTCTCTTGAAATACTTCATCTCAGACAGGATGGAATAAACCTTTTCTGCGATCAGAATTTCATCCGGCGTATCCAGTACGCTCAGCTGGCTGGTCAGATCCAGTGCGATCTGCTCAATTCTCTTGGTAAGTTCAGGTTTCATAGTGTTTCCTCCTCAATTTCCGGCAGACGCCGATATTTGCAAAACGTCGAAGCGACACAACCAAAGCTTCTCCGTTTTACGTTCTTCTGAATTTGCGGATTTCAGGCGTTGACTATACCAGAACCTCCGCAAAGTACCGGTACAGGGTTTCTGCCACTTCCGTTATGGAGTCGAGGCAGACGTATTCGTCGCAGCTGTGGAAGTGATCCCCGCTGGCCCCAAACATGACCGTGGGAATCCCCAGCGTACCGCCGACGTAATTGAAATCGCCGATGGCTTCAAAATAGGAAATCTGAGGCTCTGTTCCACAGGTCTTCGCCACCGATGCCAAAAATCGCTTGACGTATTCGTTATCCGCATCGGCACAATACGGCGGAAATCCTCCGTCGAACCGGTCTACGGGCGTATCGCGGAAGACGATCTCGCATTGGCTTCGTACCCCCGCTCTCCGAATGGCTTCCTCCGCTTCTTCCCGCAGGGTCTGCTGGTTTTCACCGCGGACTACGTGGGAGAAGATCTCGATCTCCGCATAATCCGGAACGCTGCAGGCGGCTCCGCCGCTCGCCAGACGAATGACACAGTTGGCGCCCTTTCCCAGCTGGGGATCGCTGCGCTTTTCCATGGCTTCCAGTTCTACCACGATCTTCGAGGCGTCTACCGCAGCGCTGACGCCCAGATGAGGCGTTGCCGCATGAGAAGACTTTCCGCGAACGATGATCTTGTAATTGTATCCGCCCTTGGCCCCCATTCCCACGCAAGGGTGGGGCCGTCCGGAAAAGCCGGCCGTAGGCTCCGTGCTGATGGCGATATCGGCGATCTCCTCCACCCGATGCCACTGGTCGTCGATCAGAAACATCGTTCCCAGGCCGTAGGGGCCTTCTTCGTCGGACACCAGATGATAGATGATCTTTCCGTTGAATTCTTTGTGTTCGGCGGCAAACGCTTCCACCGCCAGCAGGATGGCTGCGCAGCCGGACTTCATATCCAGCGCCCCCGTCCCGTAGAGCTTTCCGTCCTCCACCTGTCCTCCCAGGGGATCCTTCGTCCAGCCGTCGCAGATGTTGACGGTGTCCAGATGGCCGTTCAGGTAAATCACCGGACCGGGCTTTCCGCCGTCCAGAACACCGGTGACGTTCGTCCCGTGAAATCCGGTCACCCGGCTGTCGTGATACGTATGAAGCTGTGCCGGAAGGCCTCGCTCCTCCAACCAGCCTTTCACGTAGTCCATGATCTCGTCCTCGTGAAAATACGGGCTGGAAATCGATACAAGCTTCTGTAAAAGTTCTGTCATCGCGCTCAAACTGATTTTGTTGTCCATCATTTCCTCCTGAATTATCAGAACTTTTTTAATCATCTCATACATTATTACTATACCACAGTTCCCGCCGCTTGTCATCTCACTTCTTCCTTAAAATTGTGTGAAATCGCTGTGATCTTTCGTCCGGTCCATGATATAATAATTGAGTCTGCGACGCGCCTGCTGCGGTTGCATCCATTTCGAATATAACACAAGTTTGAAGGGAGGTCCCCAACCATTGAATCCCAAAAAAAACGCCAAATACTACATGATCTTTTCCACGGCCACCTTCGGTACGCTGAGCATTTTCGTCCGAAACATCTCCCTGCCTTCCGGCGAGTTGGCATTGTACCGCGCCCTTTTGGCCGCTGCCTTCGTAGCCGTCTTTCTGATCGTGACCAAAAACCCCCATTCCCTTTTCCGCCATCAAAAAGGAAATTCCCATTCTTCTGCTTTCCGGCAGCGTCATGGGAATCAACTGGATTCTTCTGTTTGAAGCTTATAAATATACGTCCGTATCGCTTGCTACGCTGAGCCTGTACTTTGCTCCCGTCATCGTCACAATCGCCTGTCCCTTTCTCTTTCGTGAACGTATGACGAAAAGGCATGTCCTCTGCTTCGTCATGTCCACCCTGGGCGTCATCCTCATCGTCGGGTTCAGCGGCTTCGGTCAATCGGGAACCGACCTGATCGGCATCGCCTTCGGCTTGGGCTTCTCCTTGTATAACGAGCTGGGATCCGGCGATCCCGAGCACGAAACGGTTTGAAACCCATAAAAAAGCCCTGCAAACCACACGGTTCGCAGGGCTTTTGCTTTCCTTCTCATTTGTTTCGTACGGTGCCCGGCGGTTCGATTCCGCTCTCCGCTATATCAATACACCATGCGAATTCCGGTCAGGTAGTTGATCTCCTTCACTTCCCCGGAGTCTACCGACAGCTTGTACATACCCATTCCGCTCTTATCTACTACGTTCAGTTCCGAAACCAGCTCCGCCAGTTCTTCTCTGTTCTTGTCGTCAAACTTCACCCGTCGGACGTTCCGCAGCATCTGGCGCAGTTCTTCATTGTCTCCGTACAGAACGTTTTTCTGAAACGCCTCCCTGGGGCAGAGCTCGATCATCCTGTTCATTCCTTCCTTCCAGGCTTCTTCCGTCGTCCAGGTGATGATCCCTTCCTCCGGACTGGTGACAAAGGAATATGCCGCCATCAGGTCGTTATACCGCTGCTCCCGGTCTCCGGAAAGCAGACCCGTAGTACTGACCGCACCGATCAGAACCAACAGGATCATCAAGGCGATGATCAGAATGACATGGCGGTCCATGACCGCGCGAATTTTCTCAAATAAAGCCATGTTCTTACCTTCAAATTGCGGGCGTTCCCGAAGGAACGCCCGCGTCATTCACAGATGTGCGCCGCAGTCCACAGGCCGCAGCCGTTGATTCAGCCGTTATCTTGCCGGCTTCGGCAGACGTTCGGAGATGACGTTCATCAGGTGGTCGGTGCACTTCAGCTCGTCTGCATAAGCGCCGTCCTTCACAGCGATCAGCTTCGGATCATCGCAGTCCAGAACACCTTCCCAGATGTCGCCGATGGTAGCGTATTTGTATTCCAGGATCATGTCGTCCATTTCCTCGGAAATATCGCCGGCATCGTCGAAGTTCATTTCCACTTCGAATACGTGAGCCAGTTCAGCAGCGATCTCCCAGTTGTTGAATACAACGTCTTCATCGATGGCCGGTTCCACTGCCTGCAGGCGGCGTTCCGTATTGGTATACGTACCGTCCGCACTGGCAAAGCCGGTACCCGGGATCACAACGTCAGCCTTCAGAGACGTATCGGTCATATGGGTATCGCTGACCATCAGGAATTCCAGATCGGACATGTCGTAGTCCGGATCTTCTCCGAAGCACAACAGCGCCTTCACGCCGTCCATGGCTTCTTCACCTGCGCGGATTCCCAGATCGATCAGACCCTGGCTGTTGTTCTTGGCCTTCAGCTGTAAGATACCGTCTCTCGGCGTACCGATGTGACCGGAAATGACAGCGATGTCAGCCAGCAGCGTGGCAGCGTCGGTGGTGATCAGGTTCTGCTGGAATACGATCATGGCCTTCTTCGCCTTAGCGTACATTTCGGCTACTTCCGCAGCTTCGTCGTTGGCCTTGGTTCTGGTCAGGCACTTCTTGAATTCCTCGAACCCTTCGATATTTTCGCCCTTGCCCATCTTGACCAGAGCCTTGGCTACGGCCTTCAGGAAGCCCAGGGTATTTTCGGTATAGATTTCCTTCGTCAGGAAGTTCATGTGCTGCGGATACTCTTCCGGATTGATCAGGATGACCTTGGCTCCGTTCTTGGCAGCCTGCTTCAGCTTGATCTGGATCACGGGGTTCTTCACCGCATCGTAGCCGCATACCAGAATCAACTCGGTGGACAGCAGCTCGTCGATGGTGTTGGGAGAAGCGTCTCTTCCCAGAACCTTGGCGATACCGCTTTCTCTGTGGTTGAAGCACAGAGTCTTAGCGCCGATCTCGTTGGCAAACTTCTTGATGGCATACGCTTCCTCGTTGGTGTAGCGGTCGGAGATGGCAACCGCAACGGCCTTCTTGCCGTAGCGGGCAGCAACGGCTTCCGCCTTCTTGGCGGTCATGACGAAGGCTTCGTGATAGTCGCATTCTTCGAAAGCACCGCTCAGGTTCTTGATCATCGGATCGACGATCTTTCCTTCCAGCTCAGCGCAGTCGAAGCCGAACTTGCCCTTTCCGCACAGCAGACCCTTGTTGACCGCACCTTCCTTATCGGGAACGGACTTGACCAGCAGATCACCCTTGGTGTGCAAGTGAATGGAGCATCCTACGGAGCAGAAGGAGCAGGTGGTATCGGTTACATCCGTATCCAGAGGAACGGACTTGGGAATGGTCAGCCGTTCACCCAGCGCACCGGTAGGACATACGCTGACGCACTGTCCGCAGGAAACGCAGCCGGATTCTGCCAGAGGCATTTCCAGACAGGGCTTGACCACGGTGTCGAAGCCTCTGTGAACCAGTCCCAGAGCGCCGATGCCCATGACTTCGTCGCAGACGCGGACGCACAGACCGCACAGGATGCACTTGTTGGGATCTCTCATGATGAACGGATGGTCATCGTTGAATTCGATCTTGTGCACTTCTCCGGCAAACCGTTCCGGCTTCACGTCGTACTGGTTTGCAAAGTCGATCAGCTTGCATTCGTAGTAGTCGTGGCATCCGCATTCCAGACAGCGGTTGGCATCGGCCAGCGCCTGTTCTTCGGTGTATCCGCCGTAGACCACTTCGCTGAAATTGTCTTTTCTCTCTTCCGCAGACAGCTGTGCCGGTACGGGACGGCATTCTCTTTCTCTGTCTTCGAAGGTTTCTCTCGTGATGTCGGTTCTGGTAACGGTGAACTGAGGCTTGTATTCCACTTCTTCGCCGTTCAGATAAGCGTCAACGATGTAGCTTCCCTTTCTCGCGTCGCCGATGGATTCGATGGCGATGGAGATCTTGTCGTTTCCGCAGTCACCGCCGGCAAAGACGCCGGGGATGGATGTCATGAAGGTATTCTTGTCGTAGA
>JAGATO010000013.1 GCA_017621195.1 Bacillota bacterium
CTACGAAATGCTGCGCGGCGTCAAGGAAATTTTCGACCGCATGGCGCTGGTACCGTGCACCAAGTGCAGATACTGCATGCCCTGTCCCTTCGGGCTGAACATTCCGGGACTGTTTGAGGCCTACAACCAGACGGCTTCCGTCAGCACCGGCTTTGCCAAGCGGACCTACGCCACCCATGAAGTGAAGGCCGATGCCTGCCGGGCCTGCCACCGCTGCGAAAAGGAGTGTCCGCAGCACATTCAGATCAGCGAGATCATGAAAAAAGTTGCCGAAACCTTAGGAGAGTAAAGAAAGCAGAACGGAGCCCGGTCTATCTGAGACGAGGCTCCGTTTTTACAGGAGTGTGAGTACGTATGGAAGCAAGACTGAGCGGAGCGGACAGAACCGTATTCTATCGCAAGATGATGGGAGTGGGAATTCCCGTGGTCCTGCAGCATCTGATCAGCATCGGACTGAACGTGTTGGACACCGTCATGATCGGCCGGGTCGGCGTGGACGAACTGGCGGCGGTGGGTACAGCCAATCAATATTATTTCATCTTCAGCATGGCCTGCTTCGGCTTTTACAGCGGAGCGGCCGTTTTCACGGCCCAATACTGGGGCCTTCGGGATGTGAAGAGCATCCGCAAGGTGGTGGGCATCGACTATACCGTAGGATTTGTCCTGGCGCTAACCATGGCGGCAGCGGGATTTGTTCTGGCGCCCCAGATACTGTGGCTCTTTTCCCGGGAATCTAACGTCATCGCTCTCGGAACCCAGTACATGAGGATCGTCTGTTTCAGCTATCTGTTAGCCGGGATGTCCTTCGCCATATCCTATAACTGCCGCGCCATCCAGCAGCTGAAGGTGCCTACCATCATCAACGCAACGGCTATCATCATCAACGGCATCCTTAATTTCTGCCTGATCTACGGAAAGCTGGGACTGCCCCGGCTGTCCATCCGCGGTGCGGCCATCGCGACGCTGATCGCCCGGGCTGTGGAGCTGACGGCGCTGGTGATCTACATCTATCGACAGAAAGAACACCCGCTGAAGGCCACGCCGTCGGAGCTGTTCAGCTACGGCCGCACTATGTTTATCAAGGTGTGGAAGACGGCGATTCCGGTGGTTGCCAGCGAGACCATCTGGTCCATTTCCGTGGCGCTGATCTACATGGCCTACGGTATGTTGGGATCGGCGGCTCTGGCCGTGGCTCAGGTGGGAAATGTGGTATCGGAGCTGTTTCAGTCGGTCTTTTTCGGCGTGGGAAACGCGTCGGCGGTGATCATCGGAGAAACGCTGGGACGGGCGGAACGGAAGCTTGCCAGACAGCAGGCGGGAGAGTCTTTGAAGATTACAGTGGTGCTCAGCGTGATCATGATGGTGATCCTGATCGTGGCGCGAGGACCGTTGACGGTGATCTATGGGTTCGACGGAGAGACCTCGGCGCTTCTGATGGGCGCACTGATGGTCCAGAGCATCATGATGCTGCCGAAGATGTTGTGCTATCAGTACATCTGCGGAATTTTACGCTGCGGCGGAGACACTACCTTCTGCATGATCGTGGATACGGTGGGGAACGTCCTGTTTCAGGTCCCGCTGGCCTTTCTGGGCGTGGCGGTCTTCCACTGGAACCTGCCGGCCGTCATGGCCCTGGTGGCTCTGGTGGACGGCGTCAAGGACATCATCTGTCACTGGCGGTTCCGCAGCGGTCACTGGATTAATGTGTTGACAGAACAGTAAAGCGATACAGAAAAAACGAAAGAGCCGCGAATCGGATCTCCCGCAGGGAATATTCCGATGGCGACTCTTTTATTTTTAGATGGCGCGCTATAACGTCTCATTCACAGCCAAGGCTTCCACCAGCTCGATGTCTTTGTGGCGCTCCACAAAGTAGTTCAGCGTAAACTGGTTGGCAAACAGGATCAGCGGTCGGTCGAAGTGGTCGAAGACCAGCATGCAGCGACTGTCCAGAACGCGCTTTACGCTGTCCAGATCGTCGGTCTTGACCCAACGGGCCAGCTGGAAGTCCAGATGGTTCATGCGGATCTCGGCGTTGTACTCGTTCTTCAGCCGGTATTCGAAGACTTCAAACTGCAGCTGGCCGACGGCGCCGATGACGATCTCGTTGTATTCATTGTGATAAACCTGGATGGCACCTTCCTGAGCCAGCTGAGAAACGCCCTTCTGGAAGTGCTTGGCCTTCATGGTGTTTACGGGCAGGACCAGAGCGAACAGCTCCGGAGGGAAGGTGGGGAGAGGCTCGAAGAAGAGCTTCTCTTTTTTCGTGGTCAGTGTATCGCCGATCTGGTACGTTCCGGTATCGTAGATACCGATGACGTCGCCGGCGTAAGCCTTGTCCACGGTTTCACGCTCGTTGGCCATCAGCATGGTGGACTGGGACAGCTTGATGGGCTTTCCGGTCCGGGACAGGGTGGCGGTCATGCCGCGCTCGAACGTTCCGGAGCAGATGCGGAAGAAGGCCAGACGGTCCCGGTGAGCCGGGTTCATGTTGGCCTGAATTTTGAAGATGAAGCCGCTGAATTCCTCCTCTGTCGGGTCAACCCAGCCGTCGATGGTCTTTCTGGGACCGGGAGCCGGGGACATATCCAGGAAGTGGTTCAGGAAGGGCGTTACGCCGAAGTCGGCCAGAGCCGAACCGAAGAAGACGGGGGACAGCTTTCCGGCATCGATCAGAGCGCGGTCGAATTCGTTTCCGGCGCCCTCCACCAGTTCCATCTCGTCCCGAAGGTTCTGGAGGTTAAAGGAGGTCAGTTCCTCTTCCAGCTCCGGACCGAAGACGCCGTCCTCGCCCAGCTGGATTTCCTTCTGGACCTTATACAGATAGAC
>JAGATO010000169.1 GCA_017621195.1 Bacillota bacterium
AAGGCCGAAGTATGCGGTGTTCGTCAGGACGAAAAAATCGGGAGGCAATACATGAGGATCGAACTGGAACTGCAGAAACGGTACCGTGAAGGAAGGAATGAGGGAAGGACCGAGGGACTGTCAGAGGGATTGGCTATGGGAAGGCTCGAAGGTTTAGCGGAAGGCTCAACGAAAAAACTGATCGAACAGGTCTGTAAAAAGTTGGCCAAAGGAAAGTCGCCGAAGACCATCGCCGAAGAGTTGGAAGAAGATCTAAGCATCATCGAGGCGATCTGCCGGGCGGCGGAGCCCTTTGCGCCGGACTGCGACGTGGAGGCCATCTATGAAGCCATACAGCGACCCAGTGGCGATGAAACACGCCCCCGCGATTGACCGCCCTCACGAATAACCGCGGACCAAACTAAGACAAGAAAAAAGGACTGACGCACTGCTTTGCAGTGTTCAGTCCTTTTCATTTCTGTTTTTTGGCATGCATTTTGCGCCGCAAATTTATCATGCATTTTGCGCTGCGCATTTGGCATAGATTTTGCGACACTCTTAACCTTCGACCTTCATCGCTTGGCATGCATTTTGCGCCGCTCTCAGTCGTCTCTCCACATTCAGTGTCGATGCATCAGCCGCCCAGATAAGCCTTGCGGACTTCCGGACTCTGAGCCAGCTCCTGACCGGTGCCGGACAGAACGATGGAACCGGTTTCGATGACGTAGCCGCGGTCGGCGATGGACAGCGCCATGTTGGCGTTCTGCTCTACCAGAAGAATGGTGGTACCGGTGGCGTTGATCACCTTGATGATGTTGAAGATTTCCTGAACCAGAATGGGGGCAAGACCCATGGAGGGTTCGTCCAGAAGCAGGATCTTCGGCCGGGACATCAGAGCGCGGCCCATGGCCAGCATCTGCTGTTCACCGCCGGACAGGGTTCCTGCCAGCTGCTTCTTACGCATACCCAGAATCGGAAAGCGTCCGAAGACCATTTCCATGTCGGCCTTGATGCCGTCCTTGTCGTTTCTCAGATAAGCGCCCATCTCCAGATTTTCGAATACGGACATATCCGGAAAGATGCGACGGCCTTCCGGCACCTGGGAAATTCCCATGGATACGCGCTTGGGAGCCGGCATGTGCATGATGGATTCGCCGTCCAGCAGGATCTCGCCGCTGGTGGCCTTTTCCAGACCGGAGATGGTCCGCAGCGTGGATGTCTTTCCGGCGCCGTTGGCTCCGATCAGCGTAACGATCTCACCGTCGTTTACCGTCAGGGAGATATCCTTCAGAGCGTGGATCACGCCATAGTGTAAATTTAAGTTTTTAATTTCCAGCATGGCTTATCTCTCCTCTCCCAGGTACGCTTCGATGACCTGTTTGTTGTTCTGGATCTCCTCAGGAGTTCCGTGGGCCAACATCTGGCCGTAATTCAATACGTAAATGCGTTCGCATACATTCATGACCAGAGACATATCGTGCTCGATCAGCAGGATCGTCAGACCGAAATCCCGGCGCAGCTGCGCGATGGTGCTGGTCAGCACTGCCGTTTCATTGGGGTTCATACCGGCAGCCGGTTCGTCCAACAGAAGCAGGTCCGGCTTCGTTGCCATGGCGCGAACGATCTCCAGATGTCTCTGTTCGCCGTAAGGCAGATTCTTGGCCTTTTCGTTCTTCTTGTGAGACAGTTCGAAGATGTCCAGCAGCTCCTCCGCCTCTTTGATCATGCGCTCTTCCTCTCTCACGTACTTGGGCGTGTGGAGGAAGGCGTCGGGAAACATGGTGTAGCCCACGCGCTGGTGCATGGCGATGCGCACGTTGTCCAGAACCGACAGTTCCTTGAACAGACGGATGTTCTGGAAGGTACGGGCAATCCCCTCGCCGCAGATGTTGTAGGGCTTCTTTCCCTGAATCTGCCGCTCCTTACCATGGGTATTGAGAATGACCTCGCCGTGAGTCGGCTCGTAAACTCCGGTCAGCAGGTTGAACAGCGTAGTCTTTCCCGCTCCGTTGGGGCCGATCAGGCCTACCAGCTCGCCCTCATCGATCTTCATATTCACATCAGACACAGCAGTCAGACCGCCGAAGGACTTGGTCAGATTTTTTACAGTTAACAATGCCATCCTTCTTACCTCCTACTCTGCCTTGGGCGCTTTTTTCAAGCGCTTCTTCAAAAATTCGGGAACGCCCAGCTCGCGGTCGCCCATCAAACCCTGGGGTCTGAACAGCATGATTGCCACCAGCATGACGGCGTACAGAACCATGCGCAGCTCGGAGAAGGACTGCAGCAGCATGGTGATGATCGCCAGAACGGCTGCGGCAATTACGGTGCCCGTCATGCTTCCCATACCGCCCAGTACGACAACCATCAGGATGTCGATGGACTTCATAAAACCAAAGGTGGTGGGTTTCAGAATATAGAACGTGGAAGCATACAGCGCACCGCCGATGCCGGCGAAAAATGCACCGATGGCGAAGGCCATAACCTTGTACTTCGTCGTGTTGATTCCCATGGATTCCGCGGCAATCTCATCCTCGCGGATGGCGATGCAGGCGCGGCCATGAGAGCTGTGGATGAACGCCACGATCAGAAGCAGCGTGATGACGGTGAACGCCCACAGCATGGGCCAGTTGGTAAACTTGGGAATGTTGCTCAAGCCGGCAGCTCCGCCGGTAATCGTCAGGTTTTGGGCGAAGATACGAATGATCTCCGCGAAGCCCAGCGTAGCGATTGCCAGATAGTCGCCCTTCAGGCGCAGCGTGGGGATACCGATCAGGATACCGCAGATGGCGGCAAGCACGGCGCCCGCGATGACTCCCAGAGCAAAGCTGACCAGACTTCCGTCACGCAGCGTAAAGATGGCGCAGGCGTAAGCGCCGATGGCCATGAATCCGGCGTGGCCCAGAGAGAACTGGCCGGTAAATCCGGTGACCAGGTTCAGACCGGCTGCCAGGATGATGTTGATGCAGATCGTTGAGATCGTAACCATCTGATAGGAACGGATCACCTTGGCCATGATCAGCGCCTGAATGATGACTAAGGAACCGAGAGCCAGAACCAGGGTAATCACGGTATTTCTTCTTCTCTGTTGTTTCAAATCCATAGATTACACCTTCTCTCTGGTGTTCTTTCCCAGCAGGCCCGAGGGCTTGAAGATCAGAACTAAAATCAGAATGGCGAATACAACGGCATCCTTGTACATGGAGCTTCCGTAGCCGGAAACCATGGTTTCGATGACGCCGATGGACACGCCGCCGATCATCGCACCGGGGATGATGCCGATACCGCCGAATACCGCGGCAACGAAGGCCTTCAGACCGGGCATCATACCCATCAGCGGGTTGATGGAATTGTAGAAAATGCCGACCAGAACACCGCCGGCGCCGGCCAGAGCAGAACCGATGGCAAAGGTTGCCGAAATGGTCCGATCCACCTTGACACCCATCAGCTCCGCAGCGTCTCTGTCTGCGGATACGGCTCTCATGGCTTTACCGATCTTGGTCTTGTGCACGATGAACTGCAGCAGAACCATCAGCGCGATGGTGGTCAGGATGATGACGATCTGCTGTAAGTTGATGACGATGGAACCCAGCCGATACTGCGTCTTGGGCAGCACGTCGGGGAATGCTCTTACGTTGGCTCCCACGAAGTATACCATGATGTATTCCATGAAGAAGGAAACACCGATGGCCGTGATCAGCAGCGTAATACGGGGAGAATTGCGCAGCGGCTTATAGGCGATGCGCTCTGTGACGATTCCGATAACGGCGCACAGTACCATGGCTATGATCAATGCGGGGAAGAAGCCCAGACCGCCGATGGTAACCACTGCGAATCCGATGTATGCTCCCAACATGTAAATATCGCCGTGAGCGAAGTTGATCAGTTTAATGATACCATAAACCATCGTATAGCCCAGCGCGATCAGAGCGTAGATACTGCCTAAGGACAAGCCGTTGACAACCTGTTGCAAAAATTGATCCAAGGCATTCACCTCCATTTCTTCTGAATAATAATTAAGTTAGAGCAGGAGTTGCCCTAACTTAATTAAGTAATATCTGTTGATTTCGATTGAATGTTCCAACCTGTGACTACAGAGTTGCGTTTTCAGCGGATACAGCCACACCGTTGTCGATCTTGATAACGACCAGAGCCTTCTGAGCGTTGTGGTTTTCATCGATGCTCAGGGTACCGGTAACTGCCTTGAATTCACTGGTAGCAGCCAGAGCGTCCTTGATAGCTTCGGGAGAAGCTTCGCCGGCTCTTTCGATCGCGTCGCACATCAGCTTGGCAGCGTCGTAACCCAGAGCGTTGAATGCGTCGGGTTCTACGCCGTGAGCAGCCTTGTAAGCTTCGATGAATGCGGTAACGGTTTCATCTTCGTTCAGAGAAGAGTAGTGGTTGGAGTAGTATACATCGTGCAGAGCATCTGCGCCGGCCAGTTCAGCCAGTACAGGGGAGTCAAATCCGTCAGCACCCAGTACAGGTACGTCGATTCCCAGTGCTCTTGCCTGCTTGATGATCAGACCAACTTCCTGATAGTAACCGGGCAGCCAGATAGCATCGAAGTCCTTGCCTGCCAGACTGGTCAGGATTGCGTTAAAGTCGGTATCGCCGGAAGTATAAGCTTCCTGAGCTACGATTTCACCGCCCAGAGACTGGA
>JAGATO010000170.1 GCA_017621195.1 Bacillota bacterium
GATCTGGCCGTCCACCAGCTCCAGACAGGAAATGCCCCGGGGATGCATGCAGCACCCGGTATTGAAATAGGGCAGCTCGCCCGGCTGCGGCATCTTGGGACGGTGGGTGTGGCCGCAGATCAGCATGATCCTGTGCTTGTCGATCCACTTGTTGTAGGTCTTTTCCACCTTGTGGCGCTTCAGTCGGCTGCGGGCCGGGCTGGCCGCGTAGCGGATCCCTAAAACGTAGTGCATGAACCGCCAGAAGGATCGCATGAACAGACAGGAGAGCCGCCACATCTGGTCGTTGGCAAAGTCGCCCTGATGGCCGTGGAGCACGAAGATCTCCTGATCCGTCCGGCGATGCTTCAAAATCAGCGCCTCGTGAACGATGATGCCGGGGAAGAGATCCACGTACCGGTCGGAGAAATCGTCGTAGGTTCGGTACAGGTTGCGCCGCACGTAGGACTCGCTGCGCAGCTGCATGTTGTGGTTTCCGAACAGCATGTACATCCGGCCGGCGTAGTAGAATTTCTGAAGCCGGGCAAAGGTGGAAGCGTGAGCCATGCGGATGTACTGGTAGTGGGAATTCTCCCACAGTTCATCGCCGTCGCCTACCTCCACATAGGTATAGCCGCTGTTGAAATAAAAGTCCAGCGCATGATCGTAGATGTGCCGGTTTCGTCCAAATTCGTCGGATACGCTGTCGTCTCCGCGATGGACGTCGCTGAAGAAGACGAAGCGGGAATGGTCGTCGAAAGGGACGGGAAATGCATCGCGGAAAACCGTGTCCAGTCGATGATACGTTCTCATACATTACCTCCCGTCACAGCTGTTCGGCCAGGGGAAGGCCGGACAGAAACAATTGGATACAGTGATTCATAGGCGCATAGGCTACTTCCTTTCCGTCGTGCAGGATCAGATAACCGCTTTCGTAGGAAGGATAGCGCGCCAGAGATGAATAATCGCCGGGCAGCGCTTCCAGATCGGCAACGATGCAGCCCTGCAGATGCATGACCGAAATGCAGACGGTCAGCCGATGGTCGGAAGCGTGGTGAACCAGACGGCAGGCGGGCATAAACACGTCCATGTCCTGGGAAAGGTTCCGGGAAGCGGCTTCGATTCGCCACTCTTTTTTATTTAACGCAATGCGCTCCACCAGAAACAGGGTCTGTCCGCAGCGAACGGGAAAGCCCCTGCGGCTCATGACCCGGTGAAGGTCCACCTTGTCCAGAAGCTTCATCAGTCTGGTCAGCTGGAGCAGATCGTCCCGGTTGTGAAGCAGGATCGTTTCGCGAAGCTGTTCCTTTCGGGGATGGGGACCGGCCTCTTCGATGGAGCATTGCTGATTTAGAAGGGCGTACTCTTCAAACAGCCGTACGCTTTCACCGCCGTCGATCTGGTCCCTTCGGTACACCGTCAGCCCCAGAGCGTCCTCCACCGTCTTCTGGCGGAGATCCGAAAGGAGAGATGACATAGGACAGTAGCTTCGAAAGACGTGATACAGATCCAGGGAGAGGAAGAGGGGAAGCTCCTCCTCGGAAGCGATGGAAAACCGCAGCAGCCGTTCTTTCAAAAAGGGAAGGTCGAAGCTGTCGCCGTTGTACGTCACCAGAATGTGGCAATCCCGCACCTGCGCCCAGAATTCAGCCAGCATGGTGGCTTCTTCGCTGCGGTCGTCACAGAGCAGCTGGGTCATGGTCTGAGAACCGTCGCCCTCCACGCGGATGAGACCGCCGAGAATGACGGCGTCCTTCTTCCGGGACAGACCGGTGGTTTCCAGATCCAGAAAACCGACGGCCAGGCCATCGGTGTACATGCGCCAGGCTGCGGAACGATATGCAATTGGTGGCAGGTTCTCGATGTATCGATACATGGCGCGTTCGGTTCAGCCGTTCCTTCCTTTCCATAGAATTCTTGAAAACAGATTTATTATACCATATCGGTGAAACAGAAGAAAACAAAAAACAAAATAACCTGCAGGGGAGCAGGTTATTTTGTTCAAAAGGGGTATTGGGATTAGAGATTAATGAGGTTATCAGGGGGATAACCTCATTTAGAATTATATACAATGTTGATGGAAAACGCAAGTCTTTACGACAAATTTATAGAAAAAAACTTTTTAAAATCGGAACGGCAAATGGCATTTTTGTAGCTTGTCGAAGAATTTTTTTGACCGGTTCTGTGTACAAAAACAAAAAATAGAAACTTTTTTTCGAGTTGTTGCGTCTAATAGATACAGAAATGGGTCTCCCAGGGTGAAAAAACGAAAGGAGTCGAAATATGAAATGCGAGAGAAAAAATAGGCGTTGGGCAGGGCTCATGGCGGCGGTTTTGCTGATCACTGCGGCGCTGTTTGTGGGATGTAACGGAGAAAACGATGATGGCGAACCTCAGAAGCCGGTGGAGAAGCCGAAGGATCCGTGGCTGAACCTGTCGGAGGAAGAAACCTGCGGCGCCAACGGATACCAGTGGATCGATCCGGAAAGCGAAGAACATTTGAAGGACTACTGGGCCTTCGATGAAGAGTTCGCTCTGTTTCGGGTCAGGGAGGGCGGAAGCGATCAGGAGGAAGAAACGATAGGTCTGGGCATCGGCCATGAGATGAGTGCGGACGATGACGGATATGAGGGCTGCATCAGAGTGCAGGCGGAGGATCTGGCTGCCCTCAGCTGGATGACGGTGGAATACGACTATTGGGATGACGTTCATCAGGTAGTGCTGACCGACCTGCGCAAAAAGGAGGTGTGGGAAGGGACGGAACCCACCGTCCGGGCGGTACAGTACCTGGCCGTTACGGGGAAAAAATGGGGTACCGGCCGCGGGATATCCGTAGGCGATACCACGGAGAAACTGATGGAAGCATATCCGGAGATTCAGGCTCAGACCGACTACGATTTTTACGGATATGTGGGGGAAACTGCGGAGGAGACCGGCGTGGCGAACCACGACGGTTGCTGGATGTTCCTGCCCGAAGGATCGAACCGGTCGATTCTGTTTTTGACCGAGGGGAATACCATCGTCCAGATCGATTTGGGAGACGGACTGGACGGTCAGATCTGGTCGCCTGCCTGGACGGGAACGGCACCGGAAAAATAGGAACAGAATAAATTTGCTCTTTATTGACAGAATTCAACGCAATTCGAGAAAAGTCGAGCGCTCATGGGAAAAAAGACGCTGTTGAGCCTTCTGAAAGTCGAATATTCTCGACTAAAACTCAGAAGGAAAGGAAAAGGATTTCGCGAAAATGGTTAGTGGAAACTCATTTTGAATCAAAAGAGGTATTTCATCATTTAGGGAGGAAACAACTATGGAAGTATTAAAAGTATCAGCGAAATCAAATCCCAGCGCAGTTGCAGGAGCCTTGGCATGCGTCATTAAAGATCGGGGATGTGCGGAGGTTCAGGCCATCGGCGCCGGAGCGCTGAACCAGGCGGTCAAAGCGGTTGCCATCGCCAGAGGCTTCGCGGCGCCCACCGGTGTGGATCTGATCTGCATTCCGGCATTTACCGATATCGATATCAATGGCGATGAACGAACCGCCATCAAATTGATTGTGGAACCGAGATGATCGGACCATGGATCGAATCCGCAGTCGGCAAACCGTGCCGAACTGCGGATTTTCTTTGCATTTCCTCTGGAAAAGGGGACGGTGATGGTTTATAATGAAGTGTCAGTTAATGTTATCTGTATCGCGTAAACGCATTTTAGGAGTACATCATGAGCACAGAATACTACGAGAACCCGTTGATCACCCGATATACCAGCCGGGAGATGGCCCACAACTTTTCTTCCGACGTGAAGTTTTCCACCTGGAGAACGCTGTGGATCGCCCTGGCGGAGGCGGAAATGGAACTGGGATTGCCCATCACCCAGGAGCAGATCGATGAACTGAAGGAGCACCAGTTCGATATCAACTACGAAGATGCGAGAAAGCGGGAAAAAGAAACGCGTCACGACGTCATGTCCCATGTGTACGCCTACGGACTGCAGTGTCCCAAGGCCAAAGGAATCATTCATCTGGGAGCCACCAGTGCTTACGTGGGAGATAACACGGATATCATTCAGATGCGCGACGGGTTGAAGATCCTCCAGAAGAAGCTGGCCGGACTTCTGTATCGCCTGTCCCGCTTCGCTTTGGAATATAAAGACCTGCCCACCCTGGGCTTCACTCACTTCCAGGCAGCTCAGCTGACCACCGTAGGAAAGAGAGCAACGCTGTGGATGCAGGACCTGTATTTCGACTATCAGGAAGTGACACGGCTGATGAATACGCTGCCCATGCTGGGCGTCAAAGGTACCACCGGAACACAGGCCAGCTTCGTGGATCTGTTCGATGGAGATCTGGACAAGGTCAAGGAACTGGATCGCAGGGTAGCGGAGAAGATGGGCTTCGACCGCGTGGTTGCC
>JAGATO010000171.1 GCA_017621195.1 Bacillota bacterium
ATAGGCAAGCACATCTCTTCCCAGATTGTCGGTACCCAGCCAGTGTTCCGACGACGGTGCGTTGAATACCAGATTTCTGGACGCCGCAATATCGGTGGTCTTAAACGGCATCAGCACAGGGCCGAAGATGGCCATCAGGGCGAAAAATCCGATGATGACAATGCCGACGCGGGCCATTTTGTTGGACCAGACCTCCCGGAGAAACTGCCGGGTCTTCATTTTTCGGAGATCCCGTTTCAGGCGACCTGTTTCAAACCGTTCGCTTCGATTTCCCATATCCTGCGTTATCCAGCAGTTCATTGGCCTTGGCAATATCCAGATCTCTCTTCTCTGCCGGCGTGTAGATGAAACCTTCATTGCTTACCGCGCCGTAAGCCACCTCTGCCAATCCGCCGTAGCTCATTTCCACGGCCAGTTCCTTGTCTACGCAGTAATCGATGGCATGACGGATGGTTTTGTCCGCGCACAGTTCATCCAGCAGATTGTATCCCATGTACTCGAAGTCAAAGGAGCCGTAGGCACCGGCTTCGATACCGGGCGTTCCGCTCAGCGAATCCAGCTGGGTCTTTTCGAGAGAATATGCCGCATCCACTTCGCCCAGCTTCAGCGCCTGTGCAATGGCATCATAGTTGTCGTATTCGGTGAATACCAATACGTCGATCACCGGAACATCGCCCCAGTAATCCGCGTTCTTCACGAAGGCAATGCTGCCGTTGCCGCTTCTCTCCGGACTGTAGATGAACGGACCGGAACCGATCACTTCGTTGGGTTCATAGTTGAATACGTCTTCCACGCCGCTCCAGATGTGTTCGGGCAGAATCGAAATGATCTGGTACAGCATATCCGGCTTGGCGTTTTCGCAGGTGAATACTACCGTGAAATCATCGGGACATTCGATGGATACGAAACCGGATGCGTGGAGTGAGTACATGTAGCTGTCAATCGCGTTTTCGTAGGTCCACTTGACGTCCGCGGATGTCAGCTGCTCACCGTCGCTGAAATACACGTCATCCCGTAAATGGAAGGTCCAAACATTGTCCTCTTCCGTCCAGTCCGTCGCCACTCTCGGGATGGCATTGTAATCCTCGTCGTAGGTGATCAGCGAATCGTACGTTATGTTCAGCCAGTCGTAGACCATGCTGCTTTCGGTGGTGAAGAAGTTGAAGGTATCGTAGCCACCGGAGGTTGCCACGTTAAAGATCACTTCTCCCCCTCCATCTCCGGATGAGCCTCCTCCGCAGGCTGTCATCGAAAACATGAGAAGCAGTGCAAGAAGGCCTGCAACGATTCTGTTTCGGGTATTCTTCATCTTTCTTTCCTCCTTGTTCTTATATCACTCCGGCTTCTAACACCGTGAATGTCTTTTTGTCCGCATCCAGTTCACACATGACGCCCAGCGGCAGTGTGGCCAGATCCTCTCCGTGCCCCATGGGTAGTCCGTACAGTGCAGGCTTTCCCAGCGGTTCCAGATAATAGGTCAGCACATCCTCCACCGTCGTATCGCATACAAACCCCGGTTTGTAATCGTAGGGAACACAGTTTTCGCAATGACCGATCATGAAACCTGCCGCATCCCTCAGCTTTCCTGCATTCCGCAGATGGCTCAGCGCGTGGTCCATGATCCAGGGTTCCGCGTCCACATCCTCAAAGAAGAGGATTTTATCCTTGCAGTCGATTTCGTACGGAGTCCCCAGACTGGCGCAGATCAACGTCAGGCAGCCTCCCACGACGGGTGCTTCACAGGATCCTCCGCAGATGGATGTGAGCCACTTCTTCGGACTGACTTTTTTGATCTCTCCGGGAGCCTCCGGGATCCCCAGCGTCCTGAAAAAGCTTTCTTTCGTATACTCGCTCAGTTCTTCCTCGTTGAACCGCGCCATCCCCGGGCTGTAGAAGGTGACCAGACCGCTGAATTTCTGCATGGCCAGATGCAGAGAAGTGATGTCGCTGAAGCCGGTGAAAATCTTCGGCTTTCTGCGGATCAGGTCGTAATCCAGTTTGTCGATGATCTGTGCGGATCCGTATCCCCCCTGGGTGACAAAGACCGCATCGATATCGTCCCGTGCGAACATTTCATTGATATCATCCGCCCGGTCCTGTTCGCTGGCTGCGGTGAAGCCCTTGGTCTTGTTCACGTTTTCCCCGATGACCACCCGATATCCCAGGCTTTCCAGGTATTCCTTCGCCCGGTCGATTTCGCTACGGTTCTCCGATGGGCTTGCCGGGGATACAACACCGATGGTATCTCCCATTCCCAGATGTTTTGCTTTGATCATTTCAGCCGTTCTCCCTCCTCTCTGAAGTCGATATCTTTCGCCGGTTCAACTCGATACAGAGCATGGTGAGCACCGTTCCATACTCCGTCTGTATGGTAAAAATGCCCGGTCCCTGTTTCATCCTGAGCAGAGTGCCGATTCCACAGCTCAGCGCTATGCAAACGGAGGACAGGCTGACCATGGCTCTTTTTTCCTGTTTGTACCGGTACCGTGAAATCCGCCTGCGTATTTCCTGCATTCTCATACTGCAGTCCCTCAAGAAACCGACCTCCTTTCTTTTCCTGCATTCTCTAGACTATAAAGGCAGAAAAAGAAAAAAACTTCCACATCATGCAGAAGTTTTTAAGGAATTTTTTGAACATTTTTCAGTTTCCCCTGATCTTGCGATTCTCATTGTATCATTCCAGCTCGATATGTACCTTCGGCAAAAGAATCCGCAATCCGAAGATGCAGAGGATCAGCGCTGACGGAAACATGTATCCGATCGCCTGCCACACGCCGTCTGCCGTCACCAGCAAATTATAGATGGCGTGGAATACGATGCAGGCCCCCAGAATCCCGACGGTTCCGGTAACAGCAAGCCAGCGCTGGCGAAACACGTAGGCGATGCCATAGCCCACGGCAATGCCGCACAAGATGTGAATGGATACGGCTGACAGGCCGCGGATCAGAAGGAACGAAAAATTCCCGGCTCCGTTTTCCGACAGGTAGCAAACGTTCTCAAAGGTGGCGAAGCCGACGGCGATAGAGATTGCCGCCGGCGTGATTTCCCGCGGCTCCGGCTCAAAGATGAGGATGAAAAACAACAGCGGCACCAGCTTCAGCGCCTCTTCGCAGACCGGAGAAATTTCGATGGATGCAGTCACGCCGTCCACCTGATACAACACCATGAAAAAGCTGTTCACGTACGCCGATATCATGCAGATTCCCATGCCGAGGCAGAGAAACAGGGTATTCCTCCGCTGCGTTCCCTTTACAAAGAGCAGAGAAAGCAATAGCGGTACGGAGATGCAGATAAGTACATTTTCAATATAGGTCAAGGCTGCAGCACCTCCCTTCTGATCATCCAGAACAGGCTCCACAGGCTCACGGTAAACAGAATATCCACTGCGAAGTACAGGTTAAACGTACTGAAGTCCGAAATGTATTCCGAAACGAAATATACCAGAATCTGAAGGATAATCACGGCGATCATCATCCGATCGAAGACTGACGAAGGCGTACCGGACAGATGGGCGCGTCGGATATTGACGACCGAAAGATACACGATGGCTCCTGCAATCGCGCCGAACGCGAGGGACATGAGGACGGAATTTCCCATGACCTCGCTGTGCACTGAAGCCGCCAGAACCAACAGCGCCGCCACTGCCGGAACCGGCTGAATGGCTCTGTTTTTCCATTCCTGCCGCAGCATGACGAGGAAAAGGAAGAACAGGTATCCGGCCATCCAGGAAATTTCGGATACGTAAAAGATACGCGGAATGTCTCCGATGATCGTAAGATGAAGCATGTAAAACAGCGTTCCCAGCATGATCGAGCCATAGGCGCAGGACAGCACCATCAACTTTCTACTGGAATACCTCAACCCGGCAGCACCGGACACGATCATCATGATCAGCAGCAACATCGTCTGAAACACGTTATCAAAGATTTCGAAGTTATTCATTCCCGTCAGGCTCCTTCGATTCAGACTCTTGCATCTGTCGCTGCTGCCTGCGGTGGATGACGTAAAGGAGCAGGGTTACGCAGACCCCCAGGAAAAAGGCAAAGATGCCCATCATCACATAGCCCAGCGCCTCGCTCCCCGCCAACAGGCTGGCCGTCCCCGATGTGTGGGATACCGATGCTTCGCCGAACCCGGAGGCAATCTGCGGCATTGCGCTGCCGACGTTCACCAGAAGGCACAGACACGCCGCCAGGCTTGCTCCGCTCAGAACAGTCATACGCATTTTGTGTCTTGTTCTCTTCTGTTCTTCTTTTATCTTTTCTGTGCGCTTCCGAACCAGAGCCGCACGTTCCTCATTTGTCCGCATAATCAAATCCTTCTTTCCCAGTATACTCTTCAGGCTCTGCTTTCCCCGATAAACCAGCTTGGTGATCTGGCTTTCTGATTTTCCCATAACGGACGCAGCCTGTCGGTAGCTCATATCCTCAAAGTATACCAGATACAGCGCTTCTCGATAATCCTCCTTCAGCTTCTCCATGGCCTGATACAGATATCGTTTCCGTTCCTCACCGAAAAACGGCGCTTCCGCCAACGCTTCGTCCTTCGGCTCGAAGGTCAGCTCCTCCAGACTGAGAAGCCGCAGCCGGTGTTTCTTCCGGTGCCGTCCGGCGAGATTTCTCCCGATCCTGAACAGATATCCCTTGAAGCTTCCCTGTTCGCCGATCGGTCGGGCCTTGGCAAACATCAGGGCGAAGGCCTCGATCATCAGGTCTTCTGCCTCCTGAAGGTCGCCGAGAAATCCATGTATGTATAATGTAAGCGTATCACCATACCGCGCCACCAACTCATCCGCCGCCGTTTCGTCCCCGGCAAGATACTGCTGGTACAGCTTTTCATCTCCCGTCACAGTAGTGTCCTTCTTCCATCAAAATATTGAAAAACCGCTGTGTCCAAAAAGGGAGAAAAACTCCCCTTCCCGATATCGCCGCTCTCATTTAAATCGTTTGTTCTAAATATAAATTATAACCCAAAGCGATCACCAAGTTCAAGTACGTTCACGTACATTGAAGCAATATCATTCATCTGTTGGAATTTCAATGGACAAAGCTAATCGAAACTTCGCATAATCCTTCTTTCTACCGCATACGTTGTCATAGATGCGACGTAATCAGTGACATGTAAGGTGGTGACTATCTGGGAAATGAAGGATTACATAGAAGAACGGGTACTGGAACTGGCAAAGTACATTTTAGATACAAAAGCGACGGTACGGGCGGCGGCGGTCAAATTCCGCGTCAGCAAGAGCACCGTACATAAGGACGTCACCGAACGTCTGGCGGAGATCAATCCTGCTCTGGCTCATCAGGTAAAACAGGTATTGGACGGAAACAAGGCCGAACGCCACATCCGCGGCGGGATGGCCACCCGGGAAAAATACCTGCACAAAGAACAACAGTGAACAAAAACGCCGCCGATCTGACCTTTCCGATCAGCCATCGGCAGCGTTTGCTATTTCTCGATTTGTTTGGCTACAGCGTCAACACCATGTCGTACCAGACCACACCGCCGTGGACGGAATCGGACACGCCTTTGTTTTCGTAGCCAAATTTTTCGTAATAGTGGATCAGCTTATCCTTACAGGTCAGGACCATGTGCTTGCGCCCTGCCTTTCTTGATTCTTCGATCAGGCGATTCATCAGCTGCTCCGCATAGCCGCGGCGCTGAAAGTCCGGATGGGTGGCAAGTCCAAATACCGTCTGGTTTTCTCCGTTCGGTTCGTGACCGCCGTCCGGCTCATACAGTTCATCGCAGATGAAGGGCCGGTTGGTGACGCAGCCGTTGATCAGCGCAACGATGACGCCGTCCACCTCTCCCACGAAAAAGCTGTCGGGAAAGGTCTTGATTCGGTAAGCGAAGGACTCTCGCGTAGCCGCCTCTGCTTCCGGAAAGCACAGGCTTTCCACTTCTGTGACTCTGTCCAGATCTTCGGGACGTACTTTTCTGATATGCAGTTCCATGATGCTTCCTCCTTATTTTCTCTTGGCGATAACCACCAGACCAATGACGATCAGCGCGATCGCCAAAACTAATCTCGTATCGATCCAGGGCATGAACATTTCTAAAATGATGAATGCACCGGCAGCGATCAGACACAGGCCCAGGATCATAGCTCCACTTCCATTGTTTCTTTTACGTTCACGGCCATAATCGGACAGGTCCTTATGAGGTCTGGCTTCCTTGGGAGCTTCCTTTACTTCGCCGTCGGGACCCACTTCGTAATCATAGGTCGGACCGCTTTCCGTTTTGTAGGCAGTTCCTTCGCCGGACTGAGCTGTATTTTCAGCAGATCCGGTATATGTATACTCATAGGAACTCTGCTGATAATTTCCATCCTTCATGGCGCGGTATTCCGGGCTTTCCGGGATCACAAAAATTGCCACAATGTAAAACAACAGGCCGGAGAACCCTAACAGTGTCAGGATCACCACGATCAAACGGATGATAATAGGATCGATATCCAGGTATTCCCCGATACCGCCGCAGATCCCCAAAATAGCTCTGTCATTAGTGGAACGATATAATTTTCTTGTCATACTCTTATCCCCTTTTCCAAACTTCCGACAGTAACACTGTCGTACCTCTCTTTTGAAATGATCTTTCGCAGATATTCTACCATACTATAACAACCTTTGCATGAAAAAATACTTACAGAATGATTACAGTTGCATTTCTTCATCAAAAAGAAAAAATGCGGCCCTTGAAACCGCATTTCTTCTGAAGATGTATTGTAACTTAATGTAATGTTAGGCCTATACCAATGCGGCGCCCAGAGCCTTGCATTCTTCCACAGCATCTGCGCCGGGAGCACCGTTGCAGATCACACAGTCGGATACCAAAACGGCGCCGTGACCCTTACAACTGTCTTCCCAGTTTCTCATCCATTCGCCGTCTCCCCAGCCATAGGAACCAAACAGAGCAATTTTCTTACCCTTCAGCTTCGGTTCACAAGTATCGAACATGGGAGCAAATTCACAGCCTTCCAGCTCTTCATCACCCATGGAGGGGCAACCAAATGCAACGCCGTCATACTGATCCATCATCGCGCCGTCGAACTGTTCAGCGGTCAGTACAGCAACTTCCGCACCCTTTTCCTTTGCGCCCGCAGCCACTGCGTTGGCCATAGCTTCTGTGTTACCGGTACCGCTCCAATATACTACTGCAATTTTACTCATTTTCGTTATCCGCCTTTCTTTTATTCAGTTAGCAATAGCTAACTTATATTCAAAAATAATAGCCTTTCGGCCTCTTTGTTATAGATTCATTTTACAGAACAACGACGGATTTCTCTGCTCTGAAAAGGTAGTTTTTAGCTCCATTCAGACACTTTTATTGCAGATACGGGAGTTTCGGTATTCCAAAGGAGCCATTCCTTTGACAGTCCGGAAAGCGCTGGCAAATTTACTGCAGTTATCAAAACCGTGTTCTCCTGCGATTTCCAGGATCGATTTTTCCGTGTACTCCAACATATATGACGCAGATTCCATCTTCTGGGTACGAATATACGCTCCCACGGAAACTCCGTAGACCCCCTTGAACGTATTCTTGATATGGCTTTCAGAGACGTGAAAATGCTTGGACAGCATTTCCAGAGTGATCCTCTCGCCCATGTGTTTCATCAAGTAACCGCTGACGGCCTTCGCCAGGTGGACTTGATTTTTTGTATAGCTCCGGACCTCAAACTCGTCCTGCGTCCGATCCAGTGCACTTAAAAACAGCATCAGCTCCAGTACCTTGATTTTGAAGTATCCCTTCCGAATCGTTTCCGGTACGGAATATAGCTCCGAGAAAAGGTGAACAAACGACTCATTTTCTCTGGCGATGAACGCGTTCTTTTCGCTGCAGAACTTCTCCGCAATCCTTCTCGGCTGGACTGTAACATCGTCCAGAAAGCAAGAAAGACATCCCGGCGTTTCTTCCAGATCGATGCGGACGGTAACTCCATGATAATGGCGAAGCGGAAAATAAGAGGCAGAAGAGATCCTGTTGGCCCGCGCAATCACCAGATCTCCCGGTGACAGGTAACAAAATTCCCCGTTCACATTACACTCCAATCTTCCCTCGCTGCAGTGGCTGATCTCAAATACCTGATCCGACATCTTCCTGCGTTCCTCGATCTGGACACTTTGAAGGTGAGCCTCCGTGTAAATCAGCTGGACTCCGGGAAGAACCTGATACGTGGTCATGGCGCATTGGCCGCTGTCCGTATATTTTTCGAGAATCGTCCGATCCTCCATTGTCGTCAATATCTGTTCCAAACTACACCTCCCCTGTCATATCCTTGATTACCTCTCCCGCAATGATCAATCCCGCCACTGACGGTACGAAAGCCACGCTGGCGGGGGTTCTTTCCCCTTCAGCGCTCTGAAATTCTTCGGAAGGCTTCCTGGGTAATTCTTTGGAATAGACCACCTTCACGCCTTTGACCACACCTCTCTTTTTCAACTGGGTACGGACGGCTTTCGCCAGGGGACAAACCGATGTTTTACTGATGTCGGCTACTTCCAGCTGCGTGGAATCTAATTTATTTCCGGTCCCCATGCTGCAGATCACCGGAACGCCGGCCTCTCTGGCTTTCAGCACAAGATCGATCTTCGCTGCCACCGTGTCGATGGCGTCCACCACATAATCGTACTGGGTAAAGTCGAACTGATCCGCCGTCTCCGGAAGATATAACATCTGATACGTCCGTACCACACAGTCCGGATCGATATCTGCGATACGTTCCTTCATAACTTCCACTTTCGAACGGCCCACAGTGCTCCGCAGTGCAATGATCTGCCGGTTCAAATTGGACAGAGACACCACATCCTTGTCCACTAAATCCAGTGCACCGACACCGCTTCTGGCCAGGGCTTCCACCACATGTCCGCCCACGCCGCGGATCCCGAACACAATGACCCGCGCCCCTCTCAGTTTTTCCAGCGCCTCCGAACCCATCAGCGCCTCAATTCTGGAATACTGTTCCTTTTTCATCTATTTCCCCTTATAAAATCTTTTTCAAATCCTCTTCGTACTGGGAATAATCTCGTCCCTGTCCCTTCAGTCGCAAAGCAGACTGTAAAGACATGAAGCGCTTTTTGTTCAGCGGATACAGGAACAGGATCCCGCAGGCCACCAGGAATGCGATCCCCGGAACCAGTAAGAACAGCGTATCCAGCGCTCTCATGGCGCTTTCCGACTGAACAGCCAATGTGGCATCAAATCCATTGGCTCCCATATACACGCTGAAGCCGCTGGCAGCCAGTGCAGTAACGAGGGAGCCCATTGCCGCCTGTAAGGAGGTAATTGCGCCCTCGCGGCGCTTTCCGAAGGTGAACTCGTCCACTTCGGTAATGTCGTAGAAGATGGCGCCAGACAGCTGCCAGAAACAGCTGACAGCCACGGAGAACATGACGATGAATACCATCAGCATGAAATAGCTGTGGATCCCTACGATGTAGAACAGGATACAGCCCACACCGGCCAGCCCCAGGCTCAGAATGATGGTGGTGGATTTCCCCAGCTTGATCCCCAGCCAGGACATGAGGAATACCGCGAACAGATTCATGATGGTCTGGATGGTATACACAGTGGAGGTGACTTCATCACCGTAACCTAAGCGATACTGAAGGAAGAACACCATGGTAGCGTTATACAGGCCGAAAGCCAGGTTGAAGCTGGCCTTGAACAGCAGAAGGATCCGCATGGTTTTCAGTTTCATCAGTTCCCAGAAATCTTTCACCATCAACGGCAGCTCCTTCAGAGCTTCCATGGGACGGAAACGTCCGTCCTCCGGCATCTGTTCCTGACCTCTGGTCATGATCATGCTGACGATCAGGAAGAAGGCAGAGAAAACAGCCACGGCGATACTCATGAACATCCATGCTCTGTCTTCCATCATTCCTCTCTTTTCCAGGATGCTGACAAACAGCAGCGGACAGGAGGAGCCCAGAAGGGTACCGGCTACGCCGAAGAAGCTGGCAATGCTTCGGATTTTCGTTCTGTCGTCATAGTCTGTGGCGATTTCCGCACCCCACGCGATGAAGGGTACGTAGATCAGGGAGTGAGAGATCCAGAAGATCCCACTAACGATCAAATACGGTACAAACATATTGGCGCTGTTTTCTCCGCCGATTCGGGAGTACATCAGAATGATGGACGGTACGAATACCATGGCGCTGGCCATGATGAAGGGGCGGCGGCGACCCAGACGGGACGTACAGGAGTCGGACATTTTACCGATCACCAGACCACTGAGCATTTCCATGATCATCCCAAAGGAAACGATGGTCCCGGCCAACTCCGTCTTCATTCCTGCCACACTGGTCAAGTACAGAAGCATATAACAGCTGACCAAATTGTACACACCGGACTGTGTGATCCCGCACAATCCATAGCCCAGAGATTTTTTTAACGTTAATCCTTCTTCCATTTTCTTTAACACTCGTTTAATCCTATCATCTAACCGAAAAGCAGGCGATCGTGCCCGCTTTGATTTACAAAATTTTATTCAAATCGTTCTGATACTGCGAATGATCTTCTCCCTTTTTCTTCAGTTCCACTGCTTTCTGGATGGAAATAAATCTTTTCTTATTCAACGGATATAGGAACAATACCGCCACACCGATGGCGAAACAAACACCGGGCATCAAAATGAACAGCAGGTCCAGCGCAGCGATTGCCGTATCGGGTTGGATGGCCACAGAAGCATCGAATCCCGACGCTGCCAGATATTTTCCGATCATACTCACGATGAATGCGGAGGCCAAAGATCCGATTCCCGACTGAAGCGATGTGATTGCACCTTCCCGGCGCTTTCCATAGACGTACTCATCCACTTCAGTGATATCGTAGAAAATGGCCCCGGACAGCTGCCAGAAACTATTGGACGCCATGGAGAACATGACGATGAAAGTCATCAGGCTGACATAGCTTTCGATTCCCAACATGTAGAACAGGACACATCCTACGGCTGCCACACCCATGGTCACACGGAGCGTTGCGGCTTTTCCCAGCTTGATTCCGATCCAGCTGACGATGACGACAGTGACCAGATTCACAGCGATCTGAAGGGAATACACAGTGGATGTCACTTCATTTCCGTATCCCAGACGGTACTGTAAGAAGAACACCATTGTCGAAGTAAAAAAGGCATATCCTACATTGAACAGAATCTTGAACACCAGAAGGATCCTCATGGTCTTCAGCTTCATCAATTCCCAGAAATCCTTTAACAGAACCGGCAGCTCTCTGATAGCGATCCAGGGATCGAACTTTCCGTCCTCCGGCATCTGTTCCGTTCCCGCAGTGAATCTCCAACCGGTAAGAATAGCCAGACCCACAGGAAGCCCGATAATCAGCGCCGTTCCTGTCCAAGCCCTGGAATCGTTCAAGCCAAATCCCAACAACAGGCTCACCAGCATCAGCGGTGTGGCATTTCCAATGAAACTGCCTAACACACCGAAAGCGCTGCACATACTTCTCAATCTCGTTCTGTCATCGTAATCCGAAGCAATCTCTGCACCAAAGGCGATGTACGGTACGTACATGATAGAGTATCCGATCCAGAACAGAATGTTTAAAGCAGAATAAATCACCGACAGCGTATTCTCACCGAAAATTTTCCCATAGTTGTTATACATCAGGAAAATTACGATGGGTACCATGATGGCACTGACAATCAGAAATGGTCGTCTTCTCCCCTTCGGCGAAGTACAGGAGTCTGACATTTTCCCTACGATCAGGGCACCGGCCATTTCCATGACCAGTCCGACGGACACCACCATACTGGCTTTGTCCGCAGCCATTCCCACAACACTGGTCAGGAACAACATAAAGAAGCTATTAATGAATGTGTACATTGCGGCTTCTCCAGTGGCGAAAAGGCCATATCCAAGCGCCACTTTTGGTCGTAATTTCTGCATATGCTTCTCCATTTTTCGTCAAGTTTAACATTACTATTATATCAGAGCCATGGTGAAAATCAATCATAGCCCCTCTGCGCATATCATAAAATCTTTATATCTAATTCATAAAAAAACGTATAACTGTAAGGAGGTCCCTATGTCCAATTCATCGATCGCCGTGTCCGGTAACGGCGTCATGGGCCAGCTGGTCCGCCAGGCCCTTACCCGCGACTCCGCTTTTACCTGCGCAGGCTGTGTCGGACCGGGAGATTATCCGGTGCTTCGAGCGCTTCCCGAACTACCCGATGGAATCATCGACTTCAGTCATCCGGATTGTCTTTCCGGAATCATTGAATATGTCACATCTTCCTCCGACTTCGGACACATGATTCCCGTGGTCATCGCCACCACTGGCTATTCCGAAGCACAGATCCAACAGATCCATGAGCTTTCACGTATTGTTCCCGTGGTCTTCTCCTCCAATTTTTCTCCCGGCGTAACCATCCTGACGCGACTTTTGAAGGAGTTTTCTCCACTGATGGCCGATTGGGATGTCGAAATTGTAGAGACTCATCATCGCCGAAAGCTGGATGCACCCAGCGGAACCGCACTGACCCTCGCCAAAACCATTTCCGCGGCAACCGCGTCCGACGCTGACGGTCGTCCGCTCCTGTTCGGTCGCCACGGCCACCAAAAACGCGAACAGGAAATCGGTGTCCACGCTGTTCGCGGCGGTGATGTACGCGGTATTCACGAAATCTTTTTCTTCGGGCTCGGCGAAACCCTCACAATAAAACATGAAGCCCTCGACAGAGGGCTGTTTGCTGCGGGGGCGGTGAAAGCTATGAAATTTGCACTGGAACAGAAAGTGCCGGGACTGTTCAGCATGGAGGATGTATTGTTTACACCAATATGATGGGAAAGTCTGAGAAAAGCACTGATCTATGCTACTTTTTATGATTCACGAATTCTTTGTGGCCAGTGATCCATCACGTCCAGCGAGCTTCCCGACTTGGCTGAAATTTTAGAGAAACGGCATCACTTTTGATCTTTTTTCTCTAAAAAGCGAGACGGCCGACCCCGGTTTTGGAAATATATGTATATTTTTCACCGTAAAAACGCTTTTTTCCCATATTCCAACTGTTCTGTAGCTTCAAAAGCCCAATTGCGTCAAATTTACTTTACTTTTTATGTTATTTTTCATAAAAAATTAGAGGAAATAGGTGAAAAGTATCCTATCTCCTCTAAAAAAATCACCAAGTCGGGAACAAGCCGACGTTCTTAATTTGAATGATCCATCTGTTTCATTTCAAAGTGGATCAGGAACGATAATAACGCTCTCAGGATGATCACCGCACCCAGAACCATAAGTTCCTCAAAGTCCCGAATGATAACGGTCTTTAAAATCTCCGCCGCCATCTTAAATTCCAAACTAAGGGCCAACCCGTTAGACAGCTGAAATTTCACGTCATGGTGTTCACCGCGAATCAGGCTGCGAAGATATTTCCAGAATGATCCCAACGCAGAAATCGCCACGATCACAATTCCCATCAGCTCAAAAAACGGAATCAGAAACTCTATCATCAGTTCGACCACATGCCCCATATATTCTCATCCCTTTCTTTTCCTTGTTCTTTCAGTATGCCCATCATAGATCAAGATAAAAGAAAAATCCCGTTCTTATTTCTAAGAATGGACTTGTCAACATAAAGTAGACAAGTAAAAAAAATCATCCAAAGCCCAGTTCGGTTTTATACTGAACTGGGCTTTTGTATCCCAAAGCAGCTGCTGGCCGGTAGTTGTTAAAATAGTTCACATAAGTATTTAGGAGAGCCGGAACATCTTTTGATTCAGATAATGCAAAATCCAAGAAGAGTTCATTCTTTATCCAACCATTTAAAGATTCGATAATTGGATTATCTGTTGGTGTTCCCCCTCGCGACATGGAACGAATTATGTTATAATCAATATGGTCTTGACAAAAGGCAAGCGAAGAGTAGACAGAACCCTGATCTGTGTGGAAGACTATCTGGGGCGTCTGCTCTTCTTTTTTGCCTGCAAGTTCTTTTAATTTTGAAAGACAATCGTAATATGGTTTGTTACTTCCTTCTTTCGAAGTAACGCTGTGAGCTAGTATTTCGTTATTGAAAGTATCAAGTAAAAGAGTCCATTCCCAATAAGTATTTCCTACTTTGAATTTCGTCATATCAGAAACAACGATTTGCAAAGGAGCTTTTGCATTCCACTTACCACGTACTCTATTTTCAAATTTGATACTTTCAGTTCCAGGCTTTTTATAACGATATTTTCTGGCCTGAGATCGAATTTCAGCCTGTTTACAACATTTATGAGCTAAATTATGCGAAAAGATCCAACCAGTTTCTTTAAATACATCATTTGCAAGGCGATGGTAGCCATGAGAAGGATACTTTTGGTGAGCTTCGGTTAAGAAATTTGTTAAAAGGATTCGATCCTTTTCGTAGCGATTCAGTTTCCCTTGTCTCGATTTCCATTTGTAATACCCCGAACGATTCACATCCATCACTCGACACAGAAACGTGACCGGATATTTATCGGTCAGTTCCTCGAGGATTTCATACTCTGTTCTTTTCCAAAAACGAATTCCTTGTTTGCACCAACTCCTTTCACCCAGTAACCTTTTTTTAATCTTGCGATTTCCACTTCCTGCTTTGCAACCAGCAATCGTAAACGTTCTATTTCGGTGAGTGACTTACTCGTATGTAAGGCTGCGTAAGGATTCCCATTTCGGGGAACAAGTGCGCTTTCACCCTCCTCAAGATATTGTTTTGCCCAATGACAAACAGATCCTCTACTAACGTGATAGGTTGATTCGATTTCTTTCACAGGTATGTGGTCATCCAAATACAGTTTTACAATTTTCAATTTTTCATCTTTCGTCCACTTTCTGTGCGGAACTCCTTTTTTGCATCCCATTTAAATACCTCCATTCTATTTCCAGTGTAACAAAAACGAAAAAAGTAGACATGTTTTTTTCATGTCTACTTTAATCTTACAAGTCCATCTTATTTCTAAGAACGGGATTTTTTGGTGGGCGGTATTGGACTCGAACCAACGACCTCTTGCTTGTCGAGCAAGCGCTCTAACCAGCTGAGCTAATCGCCCATGTCAAATTCACAGCGTGATTATTATACTAAATAGAAGCCGCTTTGGCAAGTCCTTTTTGAAAAAATGAGGGGCCGCAGTGTGCAAATTGGACAATGCGGCCCATAGACATATTCAATTTACACGCTTAAGCCATTGAAGCCTTTTCATTGATTCCCCCAAAGGCGGACGCATACGTTGAACAAAATCTGTAATCGTTCCTCAATGGAACTTAAAACTATGTACTCTCCTTCATTATGGGTATGATATCCCACCGGACCACAGGCATCCATCGTAGCAGCGCCTGCTGCAGAAATCCTGCTGGCATCAGAACCACCGCCCGTACCGATAAAATCAAATGTCTGTCCCAGCTTCTTTCCTTCCTCTTTCATAAGATCCATCAGTTTCAGGCTGTTCTCATTTGTAGTCATCGGCGGAGTACATCCATTGGAATCGATCTTCACCTTAATTCTCGAATCGTAAGGATTTTCTGCCATTCGATACAACTCATTATGGATTTTCTCCAAAGCTTCCATTGTATCAAAACGCAGATCCACACCGCACTCACAGTAATTCGGAACCATATTGTACACTGTACCGCCCTTAACGACTCCGAAATTCACATACGTTCCTCCCAGTCCGTCTTTCATATCAGCAAAGTGACATGCCCAACGGGACATCTCCAGAATCGCACTGGCTCCGGCATCAGGATTGACCCCTGCATGTGCAGCGATTCCTTCCATCTGAATCGTCAGATGTTGGACTCCCTTTCTGGTCTTGACAAAATCTCCGCCAGCACGTCCCGGCTCAAAGTCAAAACAGAATTTGCTCTTTTTTCCTAAATCCAAAAGCCATGCATCGGCACTGGGAGAACCGATTTCTTCATCCGGATTGTTGGCAATGCAAATATTCAAATCCACTCCGGCTTCCTGCAGTTCTTCCACCAAAGTAAGTGCCAGCAAATCTCCAGACTTCATGTCAGCAACCCCGGGGCCATAAGCCTTCCCATCCTCTTCCCTGTAAGGACGGGCGGCTGCCGTTCCAGGTGGAAATACGGTGTCCATGTGGCCAATCAAGAGGAGATCAATATCATCACATTCCGGATGGTTTCTCGCCTCGACACAGGGACCGAGCAGCGGATCAAATACATACCGCTTTACCGTAAGCCCTGCTGCTTCATATTTTTTTATCAAATAATCTGCAACCTTCGCAACCCCTTCCGCGGTTCTCGTTCCGCTATCGATATTGACCAAATATTCCAGGTCTCTTAAAAAAACATTTTTATTAAACTTCACGATTTTAACCCTCATACAAGCTACAGCCGTTTACATACCGCCAAAAGCAGTTCCAGACGCGGCCTGATACTGCTGATCAAAATGCCCTCTTTCTCATTATGAGTATGAAATCCTACCGGGCCACAGGCATCGATCACTCCGGCACCTGCGATAGAAGCGATACTGGCATCGGACACACCTCCCGAACCGGAAAAGTGAACTTCCATATCCAGTTTTTCTCCCTCTTCCTCCATCAAACTCATCAAATGTTCGCTGCTTTCATTCTCCGTCATCGGGAACGATCTTGAAACCATCTCGGCAACCACCCGGATTTCCGGGTTATATGGACATTTGCAGAGATCTTGAATTTCTTCTACAATCGTTTCCAGATCTTCTTCCGTTTGGAAGCGGATATCGACCCTTCCCTCTGCATAATCAGGAATGATATTATACATTGTTCCCGCATTAACCACCCCAAAATTCAGGCTGGTTTCCAATGGAAGCCGGTCAAAATCCGCAAAGCGGCAGATCCAGTTGGCCATTTCGATTACGGCGCTGGCTCCACCCCGCGGGTCAATTCCCGCGTGGGCGGATTTACCATACATTTTAATACTGTAATACGCTGCGCCCTTTCTCTTCTTTACGAAGCTTCCATCGGGGCGCCCTACTTCAAATCCCAGACAGTAACGGCTCGTTTTTGCCAGTTCCCAAAGCCATCCTCTGGAACTCAGCGAACCCACTTCATTATCGCAGTTCAAAGCAACACAGATTCTTAAATCCGGTCGTTCCCGCAACAGTTCTTCCGTCAGGACACTTGCCAAAAGACATCCTGACTTCATATCTGCCACACCGGGTCCATACGCTTTGTCCCCTGCAATGTAGAAAGGACGTTTCACTGTTGTCCCTTCCGGGAACACAGTATCCATATGGCAGATCAAAAGCAGATCTATGATCCGTTCCTCTTTGTGGCTTCGAGCTTCTACGCAAGGACCATACGCAGGATCAAAGGTCTTTCTTTCAACGCTCATTCCCATTGCAGCATATTTTTCCACAAAGAAATCCGCAATTTTTTCCAGACCATCGACGCACTGGATCCCACTATCCACATTAACCAGATACTGCAATTCCCGTAAGAATGTTTTTTCACTGAAATTTGTCATAACGCGCTCCCGTTTTAAGAATGCTTACTGAAGACCGATCAATACGCCGGTTGCTACTGCGACACATCCAATGCCAACCCAAATTAAGAACAGCGGAAGCATGAACTTCAGCCACTTATCAAAGGGAACCTTCGCAACGCCCAAAGCAGCCATCAAAACACCGGATGTCGGAATGATACAATTGGAGAAACCATCCCCATACTGATATGCCAGAACTGCAACCTGTCTCGGAATGTCCAGAATATCTGCCATCGGAACCATGATCGGCATAACGATAGCTGCCTGTCCGGATGCGGAAGATACGAAGAAGTTGAATACCAGGTTGACCAGGAACATGAATACAGCGGCCAAAGCCTTCGGTAAGGTTACCAGCGGAATGGTAATATAATAAATGATGGTGTGAATGATCTGTGCTTCTGTAATAACGATGGAAATTGCACTGGCGAGTCCAATCAGAACGGCGCCGTATACCATCTTTTTATTTCCTTCCACGAAAGTCTTAGCGACCTGATTTACATTCATACCGCCGATGAATCCTGCGGGAATACAGGTCAGCATCATGCAGGCAACCATATAATCATAGCTCCAGCCATATTTAATACAGCCATACACATAAACGGCAAGACCACCGAATACCAGCAGCAGGATCAAAATATCCCGACCGGTAAATTTGTCAGTAACCTCTGCGGACAAATTGTCTTCAAACGGATATTCTTCTACAGGAAGAACAGATTTGGACGGATCTTTGTTGATCTTAATGCAATACCGCAGTACATAAATGATCGTTACCACTACAATAATGCAGGTAACTACTACACGGAATCCCATACCGGACAGTAAAGGAAGTTCTGCCATTTCCTGTGCGATCTGTACGGAACTTGCAGCCATAAACGAAGAATTAAAACCTGCATATGTACCGAGATACAGGAACGCTACCGCAGCCATCTTGTCCAGACCCATGAGCTGTGCAACAGCCATACCCAGCGGAATAAAGGCTACAACTGCATTAACAAGAACACCGGTAGCACCTAACAGTGCAAAGAATGTCATGATTACAGGAATCATGATGAACGCTTTTCCCTTCAGACGGGAGATTGCAATTCTCAGCCCTCTCTGTATCGCGGTTGTTGCCAAAGCGATTTCAAAGTAACCACCTACCAGCATGACGAAGAAAATCATCGATGCATTGTTCTTCAGACCGGTATAAAACGCAAAGGATACGCTTTTGATGGTCGCCGGATTCTGATCTACGGAATGATATGTCGTTGCATCGACCATGGTTCTTCCGGTTTCACTCGTTACAGAATCGTATACCCCCGCAGGAACGATGAACGTCAGTAACGCTACAAATAAAATCATAAATACGACGATGACGTAAGTGTCAGGCATCGTAAATTTCTTCTTGTTCAGATTATTCTTATCCATTTTTTCCTCCAAACTTCATGTACAAATGATTACACTACACTACGGGTACTGTCATCTTCCAGGAGTTCTTCGAGTTTCTGTTTACAAGCTCTGATACCAGAATAGAAGGGCTTTCGCAATGAACTTTGGAAATTCCGACTCAGAAGCTGTTCGATCCGTTCCATTCCATGGTCGGTCAGGATTTCTTCTCCACAAAGCAGTTCACGCAAATATTGCGTATCCATGGCAGATAAATCAGCAGATTCAATATCCACGATTTCTCCGGTGGTACGGATCACTCTCATGGCTACTACCATAGCTCCATTATACTTATTAAAAATTACGGATTTTTCCGGTAATCTTGCAAACCCCGTCAATAATACTTCTCTTTGGTCCAGATCCTTGTTTCTCATACATCAATCCCCTAAAACGTTATTGATACCACTCCATCGAAGCGTCGTACACCGATTCATTTTCATGTCAGCCACATAAACACCACTCTCCTCAATGTCGTCTTTTCGGCATTGCGGAAGTCTATTCTTCAGAAGAAATAAAAAAACTCTTCCACGCACGCCAAAACATCGCATAAACTTTTATAGTTTTACATCCGCGATGTATTTACGTTACGATAAAGAGTAATTATCCGGTAAATATCAAGATGTAGTTTTATTGGTTTTATATAACAACCATTTTTATATTTTATTAGGTCTATTATACAATCATTTTCTTAACATTTCAAGTCCCCTCTTTTGTTTTTCACAATAGTTAAAATTATCTTTCAATTCCCCGTGAACTCATAGCATTATTTTTGTTCCAGTATTATAATAAAAGATACTATCCCCTTTGATTTAACTTCTTCAGCGAGGTGCCACCATGAAACGAACTCTGATCAAAAACGGTCTTGTGATCGATCCGGCCAACCAGGTACAGGCGCATCTGAATCTCCTGATTGAAGGCGGAAAAATTTCTGCTGTAACCACGGAAATCCCTGATGCGGATCTGGTCATCGATGCATCCGGCAACATTATTTCCCCGGGCTTTATCGATATCCACGTACATGAAGACCCCATTACTGCTGACGGAACCATCTATAACGATGAAACGAAAGCCCTATTCCCTTGTATGGCACGCATGGGCGTCACCACGGTCATCGGCGGTCAGTGCGGTGGAAACAAATATCATCCCGCTGATTATCTGGATATTGTGGACAGAGATGGCGCCGCTGTCAATGTCGCCATGTTGGCAGGGCATGGTTTTTTCCGTGAACGCGCCGGACACATGGACATTTATACCCACGTTTCCGATGAAGAACTGGTAACCATGACCGCCTTCCTGCAAGAAGCCGTCGACAGAGGCTGCCTCGGCGTGTCCTATGGAATCCGCTATGTTCCCGGAATCGATGAACGTGAACTGAAAGCGACGGCCGAAGTTTGTAAGAAGGATCAGAAACTGATCGCAGCCCATATCCGAAGCGATGCCGGAGAAGTCTTTAGTGCCGCTGTAGAATTTCTTGAAATTGCCCGCAGCCTTCAGCTTCCTGTGGAACTGTCACACATCGGTTCCATGGCCGGTTTCGGACAGATGACCGAATTTCTGCGTCTGGTGGATGAATATAAAATGAAAGGGGTCCGCGTTACCTGTGATTGTTATCCCTATTATGCCTTTTCTACCTCCATCGGTTCCACCACCTACGATGAGGGCTGGCTTGAACGATACCACTGCGATTACGACGTTGTGGAAATCTGCGAAGGAACGTACAAGGGACAGCGCTGTACAAAGGAAATTTTTGATGAAGTCCGTAAAACTCATCCTAAATATAAAACGATCTGCTATGTCATGAAGGGCCCGGATGTGGATTTGGCCTTCAGCCATCCCAATGTGATGCTGGGCAGTGACGGAACCCTCAATTCCGGTCAGGGTCATCCCAGAGCTGCCGGAACCTTCCCTCGTCTCTTTTCAGAATTCGTCCGGCCCGGAAAGCTCTCTTTATACGAAGCGGTTCGCATGACGACAGCCATGCCCGCAGAAAAAGCGGGCCTGAAAACCAAAGGACGTTTGAACGTGGGCACTGATGCCGATCTTGTCATCTTTGATCCCAAAACCATACAGGATCATGCCACATTCACAGAACCGCTGCTTCCCCCATCCAGAATCGAATATGTCTTCATCGGAGGAGAGATTGCCGTAAACAACGGAACACTGCTTCACGGTGACCTTGGCCGCTCCGTCCGCCTGTAATCTTTGAAAAATCTGGCACGGTTCTTGCTTTATAAATATTAAGAACCTACAGCTTTTTCTATTTTACATATCAAAGAGAGGTATCTCATGAAACGAACATTGATCAAAAACGGATTCGTCATCGACCCGGCCAACCAGGTCCAGGCGCAATTGAACATCCTTGTGGAAGGTGGAAAAATCGCTGAAATCACCACCGAATCCCCTGAAGCCGATGAAGTCATCGACGCCGCTGGAAAAATCGTCACTCCCGGCTTCATCGACATCCACATGCATGAAGATCCGGTTACTGCCGATGGAACCATCTACAGCGATGAAGAAAAGGCCATCTTCCCATGTATGCTGCGCATGGGAG
>JAGATO010000172.1 GCA_017621195.1 Bacillota bacterium
CGTCATCGTGGAGCACTTCGAAATGCTGTATCCCGTCCTGGGAAGAAACGCGGATCTGCTGATCGGCGTGGGAGAGGAGGTTCTTGTGACCCGGCCCACCATTTTCGGACCGTTGCCTCAGGACATTTCCAATATCGTTTCCAAGTCCATCGCCTACCGGAAGATGGCCCATACGGCGGAGGATCTGGTGGAGCACTGTCTGCCGGAGGACATGGTTCTGGAATGCATCCACGGCGACGTTAAGCGCGGCTTCTACCTGAGCTTTGACCATAATCCGGACATCGACCTCTACGAATTGGAGGGTAAGGTGAAGGATATGATCAAGCAGGATATCGGCGTCAGCTTCTACGACGAATATCACGTCAAGATCGGAAACGCCATCCACCCCTGTACCGGCCCACGGATTCACGTCAGGTCCACCGGGGAGATCGAGAACTTCCGACTGCTGAAGGAGATCTTCCACGATCCTACGGACCAGCGGTTCCTGATGGTTGGACTTGTGGGCGAACGCTGGGATTACGAGACCGAGGATCTGAATCGCATCGCTTTCTAAGGACTGCGCCGTATGTGCATCGTTTTTTTGAAAGCTACATGTTTTTTCTTGAAAAAGACTGATACATTTGATATTATTGAACCATAACAATTAAAGAAACGCAGGACGCACTGCCCTTTGGCTATGAGCGCCTGCGTTTTGCGTACGTGAAGAAAGAGGAAATTGCGAGGAATTGCCATGAAAGAAATCAGAGCGGAACAGATCACCCAGGTGATTCGTGATCTGTGCATCGAAGCCAATTGCCACCTGCCCAAGGATGTGCAGAATGCCATCACCGGCTGCAGGGCCTGCGAGCCTTTTCCCATCGCTCAGTCGATCCTGGGAAAGATCGAAGAAAACTTTTCCATTGCGGATCAGGACAACGTGCCCATCTGTCAGGACACGGGCCTGGCCTGCGTCTTCCTGGAGATCGGACAGGATGTGCATATTGAAGGAAATTTGAAGGAAGCCGTCAACGAGGGCGTTCGTCGCGGCTACGTGGAAGGATTTCTGAGAAAGTCCTGCGTCAAGGATCCCATCGACCGGGTGAATACCGGCGACAACACCCCTGCGGTACTGTATTGCGATGTGGTGGAGGGAGATGAGCTGAAGATCACCGTGGCTCCCAAGGGCTTCGGAAGTGAAAATATGAGCCAGATCAAGATGCTGAAGCCTTCTGACGGCCTGCAGGGTGTCAAGGACTTCATCGTCAAAGTGGTGGAAGAAGCCGGTCCCAATCCCTGCCCGCCGATCGTGGTAGGCGTTGGTCTGGGCGGAACCTTCGATAAGGCCGCTTACCTGGCAAAGAAAGCGCTGATGCGTCCTGTGGACGAGAGAAACGCGGATTCCTTCTATGCCGAGCTGGAAAAAGAGATGCTGGAAAAGATCAACGCTCTCGGCATCGGACCCCAGGGCTTTGGCGGAAAGACCACGGCGCTGGCGGTGAACATCGAAACGCTGCCCACCCACATCGCAGGTCTTCCCTGTGCCGTGAACATCAACTGCCACGTTACCCGTCACAAGTCTGCGGTTTTATAGGAGGACCGGATCATGGAAAAGAGAATTACGACGCCCTTGACGGCGGAAATGACAAAGGATCTGCACTGCGGTGACAACGTGCTGATCAGCGGCGTGATCTACACCGGAAGAGACGCGGCCCACAAGCGCCTGGTCGAGCTTCTGGAACAGGGAAAGGACCTGCCCGTGGAACTGAAGGATGCCATCATCTATTACGTCGGACCGGCTCCTGCCCAGCCGGGACAGGTGATCGGTTCCGCCGGTCCCACCACCAGCTACCGCATGGACGCCTATGCGCCGGCGCTGCTGGATCTGGGATTAAAGGGCATGATCGGAAAGGGAAAGCGTTCGCCGGAAGTGGTTGCCTCTATGGTGAAAAACGGCGCTGTGTACTTCGGAGCCATCGGCGGCTGCGGAGCCCTGCTGGCCAAGTGCATCAAGAAGGCGGAGATCGTCGCCTACGAGGATCTGGGAGCAGAAGCCATCCGTCGCCTGGAAGTGGAAGACCTGCCAGTGACCGTCATCATCGACAGTCAGGGAAACAACCTGTATGAGCAGGGAAGAAAAGACTTTTTAGCCATGGAGAAATAGTATGCCACTGCATTTGAAGCTGGATGGAAACAGCACGAGTCCTCTGTATCAGCAGATCGTGGATAAAATTCGCAGGGATGTAGCTGCGGGAAAGCTGACGCCGGGGTATCAGCTGCCCACGGTAAGAGAGCTTGCCGATGAAATGAAGATTTCCCGAGGTACCATCAAACACGCTTACGACCAGCTGGAACACCTGGGAATCGTGGAGATGACCCAGGGAAAGGGAACGTTCATCCTGGGGCAGAGCGAGGATGACAGCACCAGCCGCAAGGAAAAGGCCATGATCGCCATCGACCAGCTGTTTGACCAGCTGGAGGATCTGGGCTTTACGCCCCGCGAAATGGAGATTTACCTGAACCTGAAGCTGCGAGGACTGGATGAACGGTACGACGTGGTGAAGGTGGCGGTGGTTGACTGCAATCCGGAGACGCTGCATATTATCGAACAACAGCTGTCTCAGATCGGTTATGCCGAAGTGGCCAATTTCGCCCTGAGCCAGATGAGCGATGTGGCGGAGAAGCTGAATTCGGATTACGACCTGATCCTGACCACATCCACCCACTTCGCGCAGGTGGAACCCTTCATCCATCCGTCCAAGGTACTGGGAATGATGGCGCTGATGCCGTCGACCCAGACGGTCATCCGCCTGGCAAAGCTGCCGGACGATGCAGCAGTGGGTCTGGTCTGTGCCAGCGACGCCTTCTACGGTGTGGTCCGCAGAAACTGCATGGGTATGGGAAGCTGGAGCGAGTCGATCCGGACGCAGCTGTTCGGAAACTGGAACGGACTGATGACTTTTTTGAAGGATAAGGATGCCGTTATCCTGCCTGAGGGCTACAGCGCCTTTGTTTCTCCTCAGGAAAAAGAACTGCTGTCCGCCTTCGAACGAAACGGGGGACAGCTGATTCCCTACGATTACAAGATCGACCGTGGGTCCTTCCTCTATGTGGAAGAACAGATCAAGCGCTGCATGAACAAAAAACGCAGCTTATAAGTCACTGCCTGTGAGCGGTGAAGTGTAAAAACCGATGCTTTCGGAGATTGTTCCGGGGAAGCATCGGTTTTTGTACGAAGTATTATTTGCGATAAGGGATGTTGTATTGACGAATCTTTCGGGACAGTGTAGAGGCGCTGATTCCCAGCTTGGCTCCCGTTTCCCCTACGAGATCGTCCGGCTGGCGGAGGATATCGCCGGAATTTCTTCCGCAAAAGAATAGTCAGCAGGCTGCCATTGGCAGTTTTATCAGGGGGATATAACAATTTTCTACGAAGAAAAGGGAAATCATCCGCAGCTTTTTTGGACTTTTGGCTGCGGACGGTTTCTTTTTTTGCTGTTTTATAAAAACGTTGGAATTGCTCCGTTTCTGGGCTTTTGAAATTGACCCAGTTGACAAAAGATATGGTACAATATATTATATAGATATGATACATTTGAAACGGTGTATACGGAATAGAGATGCGCCGTTTGAAATGCTCGAACAAACGAATCCGTTAGCGAAAACACTGTAACTTAGTATGAGGTGGGCTATGAGCGAAAAGAAAAAGTTAGTCATCGGCGTCATCGGTGCCGATGTACACGCAGTAGGAATTCAGATTCTGAATCACGCATTTGAAGAAGCAGGCTTTGATGTGACCAACCTGGGCGTCATGGTATCTCAGGAAGAGTACATTGCTGCAGCAGTCGAAACCGCAGCGGATGCCATCATGGTTTCTTCTCTGTACGGTCACGGCGAGCTGGATTGTCGCGGTCTGAGAGAAAAGTGCGATGAGGCCGGTCTGAAGGACATTCTTCTGTACGTCGGTGGAAACATCGTCGTAGGTAAGCAGCCGTTCGACGAAGTGGAAGCCAGATTTAAGAAGATGGGCTTCAACAGAGTGTTCGGACCCGGAACCTCTCCGGAAGAGACCATCAAGGCACTGAAAGAGGATTTGAAGATAGAAGAATAAAGGCTGGTGATCCCCATGAAACCGATTTTGATGATCGATTTCGGAAGCACCAACACCAAAGTGACGGCAGTGGATCTGGAAGAGGGAAAGCTTCTGGGAACGGCCGCCAGCTACACCACGGTTCAGACCGATGTGAACGAGGGCCTGGACAATGCGCTGCAGCTGCTTTCGGAAAAGATCGGAACATTGGAATACGAACAACGCTACGCCTGTTCCAGCGCCGCTGGCGGTCTGAAAATGATCAGCTGCGGACTGGTGCCGGAGCTGACGGCGGAAGCCGCCAGACAGGCATCCTTAGGCGCGGGGGCCAAGGTGATGAAGGTGTATTCCTACCAGCTGACCGAGGATGATGCAGAAGAGATCCAACAGCTGGCGCCGGACATCTTTCTCCTGACCGGCGGAACCGACGGCGGAAACAAGGAAAACATCATCGAAAATGCCAGAATGCTGGCTCAGATTCCCTTGAACTTCCCCATTGTAGTGGCCGGAAACCGGGCGGCGGCCAGAACGTGTGAGCGCATCCTCACCGAGGCCGGAAAGCAGGTCAAGGTCTGCGAAAACGTCATGCCCCGGTTCAATCAGCTGAACATCGGACCGGCCCAGGCCATGATCCGCGAGGTCTTTCTGGAACGGATCATCAAGGCAAAAGGGCTGTCCAAGGCCAGCCAGCTGATCTCCGGCATCATGATGCCGACCCCGGCGGCGGTGCTTGCCGCTATGGAGCTGCTGTCCAAAGGGACGGAAAACCAGCCGGGACTGGCAAATTTACTGACGATTCAATCGGCTTTAACCAAACGCCCGATCGAAGAAATCATCCGTGAGTTTGAAGGAAAAGGATACGGCGATTTGAAAAAAGCCATCGGACAAACCGTCTTTGATTTCTTAAGCGATCTGCAATCGAAATACAAAGAAGTCGTCGACAGCGGCCTGATCGATACGGTATTAAAAGAAGGCGCCGAAAAAGCCAACCGGATCGCGAATAAAAAAATCAATAAAG